>JAZSCG010000033.1:0-23654 GCA_045602805.1 Feifaniaceae bacterium | reverse complement strand
GCTTCCAATCTCTGTTGGTTCTTCTGTGAGAATGAGATACCTTGATACCGAAAGTAACGCCCTTACCGCAGATGTCACACTTTGCCATAAGAACACCTCCTTAAAACTTAATTTATTAACAACAAGCATTCTAACAAATTTAATGCTAAAATGCAAGACTTTTTTTGAATTATGGCTATAAATATTTTTTGTATCTTTTGAAAGCACACATTGAATATTTATTTTCTATGCATTATAATAATATAAACTAATAAAATAAGGAGCATATTATGACTGAATATTATGTAACTGTTGGTGAAGTGATTGAGCATTTTTCACTTGAAGTTTTTTATATGCCTGAGGGTGGCGAAAATATCAAAATAATACAGTCTGATGTAAACCGTGCAGGTATACAGCTGACAGGTTTTTTTAAATACAGTGATCCTAACAGAATTCAACTATTCGGTAAAGTTGAAAATTCGTATATGAAAGATTTATCAGCCGAAGAACAGACGAAACATTTTGATGCGTTTTTTGCACACGGTCTGCCGGCACTCATTCTTACCCGTGGCTTTCAGCCGTATGACAGTATGGTGGAATCGGCTAAAAAATACAATGTGCCGATTATGGGAACAAATGCGGTCACATCAAATTTTATAAGTGCACTGATAGGTTGGCTTAATGTTGAACTTGCGCCCCGTGAAACATTGCACGGCGTTCTGGTTGAAGTGTATGGTGAAGGTATACTTTTGCTTGGTGACAGCGGTGTCGGAAAAAGTGAAACGGCAATTGAACTCGTTAAACGGGGGCACCGTCTTATTGCTGACGATGCTGTTGAAATTAAAAAAGTTTCAGAAATATCTCTTGTGGGTTCAGCGCCTGAGATAATACGTCACTATGTCGAAATCAGGGGCATAGGCGTTGTGGATATCAGAAGGATATTCGGTATGGGTGCAGTTAAACTTACGGAAAAAATAGAGCTTGTTATCCAGCTTGAACAATGGGACAACAAGAAAGAATATGATCGGTTGGGAATAGATACGCAAACTAAGAATATACTTGGTGTTGAAGTGCCTATGATAACTGTTCCTGTAAAGCCCGGAAGAAATCTTGCTATCATTATCGAAATAGCGGCCATGAATAACAGACAAAAAGTTATGGGTTATAATGCGGCACTTGAACTTAATGAAAAACTCGAAAAAAAATTTAATTCTCAGGAGATATTATGATATCACACGAGTTTAAAAGCAAAATATCACAAATATGCGATACAGTATTATTTGATGAAGATATGGCATCTCATACCTCGTTCAAGGTGGGCGGTCCGGCAAAGGTTATTGCAGTTCCGTCTGACGAAAAACAACTTGCAGACGTTATAACTTTATGTAAAGATATTCGCTATATTCTCATTGGGAACGGTTCAAATGTTGTTTTTTCTGATGACGGATACGATGGTGTAGTCATACTTACTCATGGTATGAATCGGTGTGAAATAATCAAAAAAGAGGACGATGAGGTTTTTGTTCTTGCCGATGCGGGGACTACGCTTTCAGCACTTGCATCATTTGCAAAAACAAATGCTCTTACGGGACTTGAATTTGCCTGCGGTATACCGGGTAGTGTCGGCGGTGCCATATTTATGAATGCAGGTGCATACGGCGGCGAGATTTCAGACATTATCTATTCGGTCAAGTGTCTTGGTGATGGTGAGTATGTATTGTCTGAAAAATCCGATTTTTCATACCGTTATTCAAAATATATGGATAGCAAGGATGTCATTTTATCAGCAGTATTTAAACTAAGAACAGGTGATGCTCAAAAAATA
Organism: Feifaniaceae bacterium; assembly: GCA_045602805.1. Taxonomy (GTDB): domain Bacteria; phylum Bacillota; class Clostridia; order Oscillospirales; family Feifaniaceae; genus RGIG6165. The sequence continues at coordinate 21,850 of JAZSCG010000033.1, read as the reverse complement.
ACAGCTCTTATGAAGGAAAATCTTGCCAAGCGGAAGGAAAAGCAACCGCTTGAATATCCGAATGCGGGGTCGGTATTTAAGAGGCCTGAAGGCTATTTTGCGGGCAAACTCATTGAAGATGCCGGACTCAAAGGTTATACAGTGGGTGGAGCTCAGGTTTCTGTAAAGCATGCAGGGTTTATAATCAATATAGGAGGAGCAATGGCTGCGGATATTAAAGCTCTTGTGACTCATATAAAAAATACAGTAAAAAAACGCTTTGGTGTAGACCTTGAATGTGAAATCAGATTTATAGATTAGGGAGAATTTTATGGAAATAATTATTGTATCCGGAATGTCAGGCTCCGGCAAATCGAATGCTGTAAATGTGCTTGATGATGTGGGGTATTACTGCGTTGATAACATGCCTCCCGCACTGATTCCTAATTTCATAAATATTTGTGTCTCATCGGGCGGTGAACTTAATAAACTTGCGTTTGTTGCTGATGCAAGGGGCGCTTCTAAAATGGACAAGTATATGGAAAGTCTGGAGGATTTGAAAAAATCTGATATATCATACAAACTTATATACTTGGAATGTGATGATGAGGTACTCGTTTCAAGATATAAGGAAAAGCGGGTAAAGCATCCTCTTCAGAATTTGGAATATCCAGGACTTGAAGATGCTATTGCACGTGAAAGGGTACTTATGGCACCTGTAAAGGCTTCTGCCGATCTCGTGTTTGATACATCGAAAATGTCGGCAGCACAGTTCCGTGAACATTTTTTGAAGATTTTAAATAAAGAAAAGGACTCGTCTTTCTTTGTGAATGTAACATCATTTGGATTCAAATACGGTTCTCCGAAAGATGCAGATATAGTTTTTGATGTAAGGTGTTTCCCGAATCCGTATTGGGTTTCAGAACTTAAAGAACTTACGGGACTTGATTCTGCCGTATCGGATTATGTAATGAGTTTTGAAGATGCAAAAATGTTTATTCAAAAGCTTCAGGATATGATTGAGTTTATGATTCCTCTTTATATAAAGGAGGGCAAACCCAGTCTTACAGTAGCAATAGGTTGTACAGGCGGTAAACACAGAAGTGTCACATTTGCCTGCAGACTGGCAAAATATATTAACGACAACATAGTTACATGTCTTGTAAATCATAGGGATATAAACAAGTGACAGAAAAATTATCATTTAATGACAATGTAAAAAAAGAAATAGCGGAAAACAAGAAGTTTGCACGTTCATGTTGTAAGATGTCGTATTTGTATGGCATTTTGCTTTTTTCCGGTACATATAAGAGTGACTGTTTTAAACTCAATGTTAAAAGTGCGGATGTTGTAAAAAAACTGTGCGTTCTTGCAGATTCCGTATGTGACGTTACGCTTGCTGTATCTGCGGGTGCCAGAAATTTAACAGTATCAGCAGAGGATGAAGATGCGAGCAGACTCTTTGAAATTATGGGCAACTCGGAAAATGAAACGGCACTCAGAATAAATCGTGCCGTTTTTGACTGCGATATATGTGCATATGCCTTTTTTGCAGGTGCATTCTTAGCATGCGGAATGATATCGGATCCTCAGAAGGATTACAGACTTGAATTTGACATTTCTTCTAAAAAGAGAGCGCAGGATCTTGCACTTTTATTGGAAGAAAATATATCAAAACCATTTATTTCTATCAGAAAAAGTTCGTATGTCGTATATTATCGTGACAGTTCTGTAATAGAAGATTTTTTGAATTTTGTCGGTGCAAAAGCAACTATTTTTGACTTGATGAATGCGAAAATAGAAAAAGATATGAGAAATGCACTTACACGTCAGCAAAATTACAGTCTTGCAAATTTGAAAAAAACTGTACATATTGCTGTTATGCAAGTGCAGGCTATTGAAAAACTCAAAAGCAACGGAATGTATGACAAATTACCTGAAGATACAAAGGAAATAGCGGATTTAAGAATAGAAAATCCTGATGCTTCATTGTCGCTCTTGGCAGAACTCAGTGGGCAAAAATACGGGAAATCATATATAAACAGACGATTAGGTAAAATAGTTGAACTTGCAGAAAAATTATAGGGGGTAAAATTTGAGCGGTTTTGTTCATCTTCATTTACATTCGGAATACAGTCTTTTGGACGGGGCTTGCCGTATAAATGATATTTTGAAAAAAGCTAAAGAACTTGGACAGGCATCGGTTGCTATAACAGACCACGGTGTCATGTACGGTTGCGTCGATTTTTACAATGCAGCGAAAGAAGCAGGTATCAAGCCTATTATCGGATGCGAAGTGTACGTTGCCCCCAGAACCATGTATGATAAAGAACACCGTTTTGACAGTGACAATAATCATCTTGTTCTTTTGGTTAAGAATAAAAAAGGATATGAAAATCTTTTGAAAATAGTTTCAAAAGCATTTATCGAAGGCTTTTACATCAAACCCCGTACGGATATGAATGAACTGCGTGCACACAGTGAAGGTCTTATTGCACTTTCTGCATGTCTTGCAGGTGCAGTACCTCAAAGAATTCTTGCTGATGATATTGACGGGGCACGTAAACTTGCTGCTGAATATAAAGAAATATTCGGTGAAGACTATTATCTGGAATTACAGAATCACGGTATCAACGAACAGCTTGCAGTAAACAGGGAACTTGAAAAAATTTCCCGTGAGCTTGATATTCCGCTTGTTGCAACGAATGACGTTCACTATATAAACAAAGAAGATGCTTATATGCAGAATGTTTTGATGTGTGTTCAGACAGCCAAAACTATTGATGACGAAAATGCTATGGCATTTCCTACAGAAGAGTTTTATATGAAGAGCGAAGATGAAATGAGACAGCTCTTCGGCAGATACGAAAATGCTATTGAAAATACCGTAAAAATTGCTGACAAGTGTAATTTTGATTTTGAATTCGGTAATTTCCATCTTCCTAAATATCAGCTTCCTGATGACAGGGAAGCGTATGAATATCTGTGTGAACAGGTAAAAATCGGTTTTGACAAAAGGTTTCCCAATGCATCTGATGAACTTGTAGAGAGAATGCAGTATGAACTTACCACTATAAGAGATATGGGGTATGTAGACTATTTTCTAATTGTATGGGATTTTGTTAAATTTGCAAAAGACAGAGATATACCTGTAGGTCCCGGAAGAGGCTCTGCTGCGGGAAGTATCGTTTCATATTGCCTGGGGATTACGGATATTAATCCAATAAAATACAATCTCATTTTTGAGCGATTTTTAAATCCTGAGCGTATTACCATGCCTGATATTGATATTGACTTTTGTACCGAACGAAGACAGGAAGTCATAGATTATGTTGTAAGCAAATATGGCAGAAATAAGGTTGCTCAGATAGTAACTTTCGGTACATTTGCGGCAAAGGGCGCTATAAGAGATGTCGGCAGAGTGCTCAATGTACCGTACGGTGATGTTGACAGAATAGCTAAGCTTGTACCAAACGATTATGCTGTAAGACATAAGACGCTTATGGATGCGGTAAAAGAAATATCTGAGCTGGGGCAACTTTATCAAAATGATCCCGCAGTTCACAATTTGATAGATACAGCAGCAAAAATTGAAGGAATGCCCAGACATTCATCAATACATGCGGCAGGAATTGTTATAACAGGTGAAGATGTCGACTGTTATGTACCTTTACAAAAAAGTGATGAGCTTGCCATAACGCAGTATACCATGACTACGCTTGAACGGCTTGGCCTGCTTAAAATGGATTTCCTTGCGCTCAGAAACTTAACAGTCATAAAATATGCGGAAAATATTATAAATCACGGCTCGGCGGATATTGGCGGTAAGGGTGAATTCCGGGTTGAAGAGCAGTCTTTTGATGATCCCGAAGTATATAAAATGTTATCCGAAGGAAATACTTCGGGTGTATTCCAACTTGAATCAAATGGAATGCGACAGATGCTTTGTGAGATGAAACCCACCTGTTTTGAAGATATAATTGCGGCTATATCGCTTTACCGTCCCGGTCCTATGGATTCAATACCGACTTATATTGCAAATATGCATTATCCCGAACGTGTCAACTATGCAACACCGCTCCTTGAACCTATACTCAATATGACGTACGGATGTATTGTTTATCAGGAACAGGTAATGCAGATATTCCGTGAACTTGCCGGTTATTCCTTCGGCAAGGCTGATCTTGTACGCCGTGCGATGTCCAAGAAAAAAGCAGATGTTCTTGAAAAAGAACGACACGCTTTTATATACGGCAAGGAAGGTGAAAATTGCGGTTGTGTTGCTAACGGCATAGATGAAAAGACTGCGACAAAACTCTTTGATGATATGGCATCGTTTGCATCGTATGCTTTCAATAAATCGCATGCTGCGGCATATGCGGCAGTCGCCTACAGAACAGCCTATCTCAAGTGCAGATATCCTTGCGAATATATGGCAGCTCTGCTTACAAGTGTTATAGGAAACACAGATAAGGTGGTTGAGTATATAGCTGAGTGTAACAATATCGGCATTAAGATTCTACCGCCTGATGTCAATAAAAGTTTTATTGGTTTTTCCGTATCGGAAAATGCGATAAGATTCGGACTTGTGGCAATAAAAAGTATTGGTTTCGGTGTAATAGAAGAACTGGTTAAAGAACGAAATCACGACGGTGAGTTTTTGAGTTTTGAGGACTTTCTCAAACGTATGGATAATACTACGATCAACAAGAAAGCCGTGCAGATGCTTATAAATGCAGGCGCTCTTGATTCATTAGGACTTAAACGAAGTCAGATGCTTCAGACATATGAAACAATGATGGATTCAATCGCTGAAATCGGTGGAAAAACTATCGAGGGTCAGATGGATATGTTTGGTCAGTATGCTGAAAGCAATGTCTTCTCACAGGTCTATCCTGACATTCCTGAATTACCGAAACTTGAACTGTTGAGAGCAGAACGTGATGCTGTTGGACTGTATGTTTCGGGACATCCTCTCTCTGAATATGATGAGGAAATAAAAAATATTGCACCTGTTTCCATAAGAAAAATAATTGATTCTTTTAAGGAAGACGGCGAAAACATTGTAAAGGATAACGATACAGTTGTTATAACTGCAGTTGTCACATCCTTCAAGCTGAAGCATACAAAGAATAATTCCGTGATGGCATTTGTGGGACTTGATGATGGTACTGCTTCTCTGGAAATGATTGTATTTGCAAAAACTCTTGAAAAATTCAGGGGGGTACTTACAGAGAATAATGTTATAGTTGCTGAGGTAAGAGTTTCTGCCAGGGAAGATGAACCGGTTAAAGCCGTACTGGGCAGTGCATGCAATATCAAAGACTATAAAACAGAAACAAAAGTCAAGCCGGCTACACTGACGGCGGGAAGAAAACTCTATATCAAGGTTCCTGATATGGAAAGTGATAAGCTGAAAAAAGCATTAAATATTTGCCGTGTATTTGACGGACCTGTTCCACTTATTGTCTACACGGAGGATGATCGTAAATATCATCAGGCAGCAAGAGGATTGTGGGTAGAACCCTGCCATGTTCTTTTAAGAGAACTTAAGGGAATTCTCGGTGAAAAAAATGTTGTCGAAAAAAGTGATTGATATTTTGTAAATTTGTGGTATAATGTTACTTATCTTTTTTTGGAGGTTGAGATATGTCGGAAAATAAGATGAAAAAAATAGGCGTACTCACCAGCGGTGGGGATTCGCCCGGAATGAATACAGCTATTCGTGCAGTTGTAAGGGCTGCGCTTGATAATGATATTGAAGTTGTTGGAATCAGAAGGGGTTATAGCGGACTTATAGAGGGTGAAACGGTTGAACTTACAGCAAAAAGTGTAAGTGAAGTTATTGCCCGCGGAGGTACGTTCCTTTGCACAGCAAGAAGTACGAAGTTCAAAACGGAAGAAGGCGTATTGGAAGCTGTTGAGTCGTGCAAAAAACTTGGTCTTGACGGTGTCGTTGTAATAGGCGGTGATGGTTCTTTCAGAGGTGCCAGTGACTTGTCAAAACACGGAATACCATGTGTAGGTATTCCCGGAACTATCGATAATGATATTTCATGCAGTGAATATACTATAGGTTTTGATACGGCAGTCAATACTTGTGTTGACTGTATTGATAAAATAAGAGATACTATGCAGTCTCACAACAGATGTTCGATTGTTGAAGTGATGGGAAGACACGCAGGCTATATTGCACTTAATGCAGGTATCGCAACAGGTGCAATGGCAATTCTTATTCCTGAAATGCCGGTTGATATTGAAAATGACGTTATTGTCAGAATGAAAGCCGCTATGGAATCGGGCAGACATCATTTTATTATCGTTGTTGCAGAAGGTGTTGGCAATATCGATGCTCTTGCTGAAAAAATTAAAAATGAAGTTGGTATTGAGACTAAAACAACTGTTTTAGGTCATATTCAGCGTGGTGGTTCACCCACTGCAACAGACAGAGTATGGGCAAGCCGTCTCGGTTATGAAGCAGTTAAACTTCTTTTGCAGGGAATAGGTGACAGAGTTGTAGGTGTTAAGAATGGTGAAGTTGTAAACTATGACATTCAGGAAGCACTTAAGATGACTAAGTCCATAGATAAAGAAATGTATAAAATGGCATACGTTGTTTCGTCAGCAGGTCTTGAAAGATACAAAAAAATATAATTTTAAGAGGTATCAGCATATGATACCTCTTTATTTATTGATTTTTATATATTTTTATTTTATAATAACACTATGAATATATTGGTAAGCTATATAACAAATTTGATACCTAAACTCATTGTTTTGCCGTTTTTGATTTTAAGTCTCTGTGTCCATGAGTTTGCACATGGGTATGTTGCGTATAAACTGGGGGATAATACCGCAAAAAATATGGGAAGGCTCACGCTTAATCCTCTTGCGCATCTTGATGTTGTCGGAACGATTTCGATGATTTTTTTCTCTTTTGGTTGGGCGAAATCGGTTCCCGTCAATCCGTACTATTTTAAAAATCCAAAAAGGGGAATGGCAATAACCGCACTTGCAGGTCCTGTGTCCAATTTCCTTATGGCTTTTATCGGTACTGTTGCCTATGTTTTATATTGGCGATTTACAAAAACGTATTCGTCTCAAATAATATATGCTTTTTTGTATTTTATACAGGTTAACCTTGTTTTAATGGCGTTTAATCTTATACCGTTTCCTCCGCTTGATGGGTCCAAATTTGTTTATGCAATACTTTCGGATAAAGCATATTTTAAATTGATGCAGTACGAACGCTATGGAATGGTAGCAATTATTTTTCTAAGTTATTTTGGATTTTTCTCGAACTATTTGTCAAATGCCGTTACAAGCGTATCGGTCGGTATGATAAATTTTGTAATAAAGATATTTTCACTAATCGGGGTGTAGAATGGAGAACGAACAGCTACAGTTTCATCTTGAGGTCTTTGAAGGGCCGATGGATTTGTTGCTTCATCTGATTGATAAAAATAAAATAGATATCCTGGATATCCCAATAGCTCTCCTTCTCGAACAGTATATGGAGTATGTTGAGGAGTATAAAAAATACGACCTGGATAATCTCAGCGAGTTTTTGGTGGTATCCTCACAGCTTCTTTACATAAAATCCAAGTTACTTCTTCCAAAGGAAGAATCTGATGAACAAGAGGATCCCAGAGAAGAACTTGTAAAAATGATTCTTGAATACAAGAAGTACAAAACGGTTGCACAAACTCTCAAAGAATACAAAACGGAAAACGGGGACAAACTGTATATTAAGGGTTCTGAAGAAATTGATTTCGGTAAACCTAAGCTCAAAACACAGTCTGTTTATTCTCTTGTAAATGCGTATGAAAGTGTGTTCAAAAAGAATATGAGGCGTATGCCTCCTCCGATAGAGTCATTCAGCGGTATTATAGGGACAAAAATCGTATCGGTTACAAGCCGAGTGACAAATATTCTCAGACGTCTTATTAAAAATAAACGCTTATCATTCAAAGAACTGATGTATTCGCAAAAAAGCAGAAGCGAGGTTGTGGCTGCATTTTTGGCAGTACTTGAACTCTCAAAGGTTAAAAGAATAATACTTGAGGATTCGGGGGATGGCAGCGATACAACACTTGTTTTATCGAGAAAGAAGGCAGAAAATGACAGATAGAGAAACACAGGCAGCTATAGAAAGCATACTGTTTGCATCAGGTTCACCGGTAAATGTTGACATACTTGCACTTGCACTTGATACGGATAGAATTACAATATCGGCAGTCCTTTCTAAAATGATGGAGGAGTACAACCAAAAAGACGGAGGCATATCTCTTCTTAAATTGGGTGACTGCTATCAGCTTGCGTCGAGGAAAGAGTATCATGCGTATGTCAAAAAAGCACTTGACAACAGAAAAGAAGCATTTCTTTCGACGGCTGCATTTGAAGTACTTGCGATAATTGCTTACAATCAGCCGATAACAAGAGGTTATGTCAGTCAGGTGCGCGGTGTTGAATGCGGTGAGATCATAGATAAACTTGAAGAGAAGGGGCTTGTAGAAGAGTGCGGAAAACTTGATGCACCGGGCAGACCTAGGCTTTTCAGAACGACACCGGAATTTTTAAGAATATTCGGACTGAGTGCGCTGAGCGAACTTCCTAAACTTGAGGATATTGAACCTGACAATGCCCAACTTCAGATTGAAGAGGTAACACAATGAAAATTCTGCTGATAGTACTTACTATTATTGCAGTGACAATAATTATTCTTCGCTTGATAAAAGCAAAGGTAGAAATTTTTTTTGGTGAAACAAAACGTGTTGTTGTTAAACTGTTATGGTTTAAATTTGACACCTCGGAATTAAAGCAAAAAGGAAAAAAGCAAAAAAAGAAAAAAGAAAAAAAGAAAAAGGCAAAACTGCTATTCTTTAAGGATTTTTGTCAGATAGCAGGCAAAGCTATAAAGGTGTTTAATAACCAACTTGTTATTCGCAAACTCAAGTGTGTTATTCTTGTTGCTACAGACGATGCTGCAAAAACTGCATTGCGATACGGCAAGGTTTCTGCAGGTGTAAATGTTTTTTGCGGTGCTATCTGTAACAATTTCAACGTTATTGAAAGGGATATCAGGGTTAACGCTGATTTTACAAAACAGAAATCAGAGTATGATGTCTATGTGAATATGGATTTATCTCTGTTTGCCAGCTTGCTCATCGCATATGCGGCAGCAGTTTGCGCAATCAGAGCAATAATTAATAATAAAAAAAATAAGGCGGTGTAATTTATGTCAGAACATCCTATTCAGGGTCTAATGTCAACAGCAATGTCAAATATTAAGGATATGGTAGATGTTAATACCATTATCGGTGATGCAATAACTGCACCCGACGGTACAGTTATAATTCCTGTTTCAAAAGTTACTTTTGGTTTTGTTTCAGGTGGCTCGGATTATCCGAAGCAGCCTGCTAACTCTGAAGCATTCGGCGGTGGCAGCGGTGCCGGTATAACCATTACCCCCATTGCGTTCCTTATTGTCAGCGGTTCTAATGTTAAACTGCTTCAGATTACTGAAAATGCAGGTATAGTTGACAGAATTGTAGAAATGGTACCTGATCTTGTAGACAAGATAAAGGACGGTTTTAAAGCGCATAATAAGGATTCGGGAGACGTATCGGTAGATCTCTGATAAATTAGTTATGTAACACGCAGATTGCTCATATTCTTATATGGGTGATATTATGCGAAAAAGGTTAGCAGTACTGATATTGTCATTTGTTATGTTATTAAATATGCAGATTTGTGCAGGTGCTCTTTCGGTATCTGCACAATCTGCTGTTTTGATAGAGGCGTCTACCGGTAAAATTTTATACGAGAATAATGCTTATGCGAAAATGCCGATGGCAAGCACAACAAAAATAATGACTGCAGTGACTGTTTTAGAAAATACAGTTCTTACGGACACTGTAACTGTCTCTGCACAAGCGGCAGCAACAGAAGGTTCATCAATGTACCTGAAAAGCGGTGAGAAAATAACTGTCCTTGAACTATTATACGGTCTCATGCTTTCATCGGGCAATGATGCTGCTAATGCTTTAGCAGAGCATGTGGGTGACAGTAGAGAAAATTTTGCTGTTCTCATGAATCAGACTGCTGAGAAAATCGGTATGGAGTCTTCGAATTTTGTTACTCCCAGCGGGCTGGATGACAGTCAGCATTATTCGACGGCGTATGATATGGCTAAACTTACTGCATATGCATTGGAAAATGACGTTTTCAAAAAAATTGTTTCAACAAGGTCGATAACTGTGGGAGAGGGTGAAGATACACATTATCTTGCCAATCACAATAAACTTCTGAGCAGGTATAAGTATTGTATAGGGGTAAAAACCGGTTACACTATGAAATCGGGACGGTGCCTTGTTTCTGCAGCAGAAAAAGACGGAGTCCGTCTTATTGCAGTTACTTTAAATGACAGAAATGATTGGGCTGATCATACCCAAATGCTTGATTACGGTTTTACATGTTGTGAATATGCAAAATTCAGTGATAAAGCAGAAACGTTCACATTGCCCGTTGCAGGGATAGGAACGACAACGGTTACGGAATTTAAGCCGTTTGGAAAGATACTTTTTGACAGCGAGGTCTGCAGTGTTACTCGTGTTGTTGAGATGCCCCGTTTTCTGTATCCACCCATATACAGAGGGACTGTTGTCGGATACAGCAATTACTACATAAACGGTGAACTTGCGGAAAGTATTGAAATTTTAGCCGACAGTGATGTCGGAGAAATAGAAGAACTTTCCTTTTTTGGTAAAGTTGCAAAGTGGTTTGCCGATATTTTATTAACTGAAAGAAATAAAAGGTATGGATAATTTAATAAGATTACAAAAATTTATGGCTGAGTGCGGTATTGCCTCAAGACGTGCCTGTGAACAACTTATTGAGCAGGGCAGAGTTGAGGTAAACGGTGAAATCGCGCATCTCGGAATGAAAATTGACCCATCAAAAGATAAGGTCGTTTTCGGCGGTAAGCCGTTAAATGCACACAGTGAAAAAAACATTTATATAATGATGAATAAGCCGAGAGGCTATCTGACAACTGCTAAGGATGAACTTGGCAGAAAATGTGTAATTGACCTGCTTGACGGAGTCAGAGAACGTGTTGTACCCGTAGGCAGACTTGACCGTGACAGTGAGGGACTGCTATTACTGACGAATGACGGTGATCTTGTTTACAGGCTGACACATCCAAAGCACCATGTTCCGAAGATTTATACATGCGTTGTAAAGGGTATGCCTAAAAAAGAGCAGATAGATAAACTTTGCGGTCCTCTTGAAATTGACGGATATGTCACAAATTCAACAAAAGTTGAAATTGCCAAAATAAAAGAGGACAGAACAAATCTGACCTTTACTTTACATGAAGGCAGAAACAGACAGATCCGAAAAATGTGTGAAAGTGTCGGTCTTGAAGTTCTCAGATTAAAGCGTGTTGCAGTTGGAGAACTCAGACTTGCTGAAGTTAAAGCAGGAAAATGGAGATTTCTTGATGACTCAGAGGTAGAATACCTCAAGTCTCTGTGAGGTTGTAATGATTTCAATAAAAAAGTGTGAAGATATATCTGAAATTGGTTTTAAACCGCCTCTTGAAGCGTATACGCTTTTTGAAGACGGCATTCTTAAACTTGCCTGTATTTTCGAAGTACATAAAAATAAGACAAAAATTCTTGATATAAAGACATTTTGTGATGCAGAAAAACTCTATTACGATGCCGTTATCCGCACAGTTGCGGCATATTCGTTGTCGCAAGGTATTGAATATATGGTTTCTTCCAATGATAATATTTCCGATATTCTAATTACTCTTGGATTTACAAAAGAAAATGATGTTGTGAGTGCTAAAAATGCGCTTCTTGTAACACATCAATGCGGAGAAGTGAAATGAGTAAGATTATAGTTGTCGGCGGTGGTCCTGCAGGAATGATGGCTGCAATAACTGCAGCACAAAACGGAAATTCGGTTCTTTTACTCGAAAGAGGAAAAACTGTGGGAAAGAAGCTTTCTATTACAGGTAAGGGACGTTGCAATGTAACAAATGACTGTGACAATCAGACACTTATTGAAAATGTAACTGTAAATGCCCGTTTTTTATATGCGGCATTTAATAAGTTTTCAACACAAGATACAATAGCTTTCTTTGAAGGTCTGGGTGTTCCTCTTAAAACAGAACGTGGGAACAGGGTTTTCCCTGTGAGTGATAATGCAAACGATATTGTAGGTGCATTGAAAAGGGCTGCTGCTCGTGCAGGCGTATCAATTCGCTATAATTCGAAAGTTACCGGAGTTATAGTTAGTGACGGACAGGCTGTTGGAGTCTCTTGCAATAATGAAAATCTGTATGCTGATGCAGTTATTCTGGCTTTGGGTGGCGCATCATATCCCACTACAGGCTCCGACGGGCTTGGATTTGACATTGTAAAAGACTTGGGACATAATGTAACACCATTAAAGCCGTCGCTCATACCGATAGTTACAAAAGAAAAATGGCCATCACAGTTGTCAGGTCTTTCGCTTAGAAACGTTGCTGTAAAACTTTTTGATAACAGTATTCAAAAAGTGATATATGAAGATTTCGGAGAAGCGTTGTTTACACATTTTGGTATGTCCGGTCCTGTCATATTAAGCCTGTCATCGCATATAAAAAACATTGAGAAAGACAGATTCAAGATACTTATCGATTTGAAGCCTGCATTGACCGAAAAGCAACTTGATGCAAGACTTTTACGGGAATTTTCCGACACTAAGATAACAGAATTAAAAACGGTCTACAGAAGACTGCTTCCTGCATCTTTTGCTGAAATTTTCGGCGAAATCTGCGGTATATGTGATACAACACATGTTTCGCAGGTTACAAAGCAGATGAGAGCAGATATAGTACATGCTCTTAAGAATGTTGAACTTACGGTTGATTCCTTCAGGCCCATACGTGAGGCTATTATTACATCAGGCGGAATCGATGTCACTGAGATTGATCCTAAAAATATGCAGTCAAAACTCATTGCAGAACTGTATTTTGCAGGTGAGATGATCGATGTTGATGCATATACCGGCGGCTTTAATCTTCAGATAGCATTTTCCACGGGTTTCCTGGCAGGAAATTCAATTTATTAACGGAGAGTATAATGGTTTTTTCCAGTTTAATTTTTTTATTTTTCTTTTTACCTATACTGCTTGCACTGTATTTTGCCGTACCGCAAAAATACAAAAATGCCGTACTTATCGTATTTAGCTTACTTTTCTATTCATACGGTGAGCCGGTTTATGTGATTATAATGATATTCTCGACAATAGTGGACTATACTGTTGGGAGACTTATTGAGCGGGCAAGAAGCAGAAATAAGGATGCAAAAATTTATCTAATATTGTCAATGGTTGTAAATCTGTCGTTACTTGGAATATTTAAATACGGTGATTTTGCAATTACGAATATCAACAGTCTGATAGGTGGGACGATTCCTTTGATGGGTCTTTCGCTTCCGATAGGTATTTCGTTTTATACATTTCAGACAATGTCATACTCCATAGATGTATACAGAGGCAGGGTAGAAGCTCAACACAGCTTTGCTGATCTTTTGCTTTACACAACTCTTTTTCCGCAGCTTGTTGCGGGCCCGATAGTGAGATATTCAACTATTTCAGAGCAAATAAATAACAGAACAGTTACGCTTACATCTTTTTCAGACGGTTTTTGTAAATTTGTTTGCGGTTTATCAAAGAAAATACTTATTGCAAATTCTCTTGCCTCTGTTGCAGACTATGTTTTTGAACAGAGTGTTGCAGACACTGCTGTTGCTACCGCATGGCTTGGTATAATTGCTTACACTTTCCAAATTTATTTTGATTTTTCGGGTTACAGTGATATGGCAATAGGCTTGGGAAAAATGTTCGGTTTTGATTTTGAAATAAATTTCAATTATCCTTATATATCGTCGAGCATATCGGAATTCTGGAGAAGGTGGCATATGTCTCTGGGCAGTTGGTTCCGTGACTATTTGTATTTTCCGCTTGGCGGCAGCAGAGTGGGAAAAGGCAGACTCATATTCAATCTTTTTGTTGTGTGGGGACTGACAGGACTGTGGCACGGTGCATCGTGGAATTTTGTGTTGTGGGGACTTATCTTTTTCGTGTGCATTGCCGTAGAAAAGCTTTGCGGTATCAACACGAAAAAATATAATCCATTAGGTAATGTTATCACAATGCTGATAGTAATGCTCGGATGGGTATTTTTCAGAGCGGATACTATTACTTATGCCTGGGATTACATTAAGAATATGTTTGGACAAGCAGGAACTAAGGTCTACGATTACGATTCGATGTATTATTTCTGGCAGAAACTCGATGTTTACATTCTGGCATTAGTTTCTTCTTTGCCTGTATTTCCGTATATCTCAAAGAAACTTAAAAACAAGTGCATTACAAGGGCATATGATATTATCACACAGGTTGCATGTGTAGTGCTTTTTGCAATATGTGTTATATTCCTTGTCAATGACAGTTACAATCCTTTTATATATTTCAGATTTTAGGAATTTCTATGAAAAAAATATCAACGCTGACAATTATATCGCTGATTTCAATACTGACGGTCTTGTTTTTTCTTATTCCTGACAGAGACATTTCTCAAATGGAAAACAGAACACTTGCTCAACTGCCTGATTTTACGCTCTCGTCATATTTTGACGGAACCTTTAAAACTCAGTTTGAAAAGTATATTGCAGATCAATTTCCTTTCAGAGATGAGCTTTTGAAAGCATATAAAAAACTTACAGTAAAAAAATCATCAATACCAGGTACAGAATTCAAGCAGATCATCGAGGGTGAAGACGGATATAATTACTATATCTATGACGAAAATCAGATACTCAAAGTATATGCTTCTAAAAAGAAAAGTGAAGATGCACTTACTTGGGCTGATAAAATAAACGAAGTTGCAAGTCTTTGTGAAGAGCAAGATATTACGTTTATGCTTAATTTTGTGCCATCTAAATCGGAAAGTCTTAATGATATGCTTCCTGAGGGCGCTGATAATAAAGACTCTGTTTTAACTGACATTATTTATGATAACATTGCTGAAAATGTTAAAATAATTGACACGATGGGGGATTTTGAAAAGATACCGCTCGCAGATAAAGCAGAGATGTATTATCATACAGATCATCACTGGAATGCACTTGGCTCATATCAGGGTCTTGAGATAATGTGTCAATATTTGCGTAAGTTCGGATTTGATGTGAACGTAGACGATTTTAAGGTTTATCCGATTGAGCAGGATTATATGGTTGGTTCGTATAACCGTGCACTTGGTGATATTTACCCGTCAACAGAAAAATTAGAGTATTATATGCCTGATGATTTGTCGGTATTTGAAGGACTTGTTGCTCAAAACAAGTGGGGTGTGATAAATCTTTCCGATCTCTATGCAACAAAGCAGATTGGCGATAATGTTTCTTATGCGACGCTCTATATGAATGATATTGACTTTTTGTCTTTGCATAATGACAATGCACAAAATGATGAGTCAATATGTGTTATAAAAGATTCATTTTTCGATGCGCTTGTGCCACAGTTATCATTGATTTATAAAGATGTATATGTGGTTGACACGAGATACTACAAGGACTTTGTGCTTGAAGAGTTTGTAGGGAAATACGATATTGATAATCTAATGTTGTTTTACAGCACAACAGCCCTTGTGAAAACCGATGAAATGCTGACTTATGATGTATGGGAGAAATGAAAATGAAAAAATATTCTATAGCAATAGACGGTCCTTCGGGTGCAGGTAAAAGCACTATATCAAAGACTGTTGCAAAAAAATTAGGCATTGTTCACATTGACACAGGTGCTATATACAGAACCATAGGACTGTATTTTAACCAGATGGGAATAGACTGTACGGATGCGGAGAAAATTATACCTCTGCTTGATGATATAAAAATTGAGCTTGTAATAACATCAGAAGGTCAGAAAATGCTTCTTGACGGAAAAGATGTTTCGCTTGACATTCGTCAGCATCATATTTCACAATGTGCCTCACAGGTTTCGGCAATTCCTCAGGTCAGAGAATATTTACTCAATATGCAGAGAGAATTTGCAAAAAAACAGAGCATAGTGATGGATGGCAGAGATATAGGTACAGTTGTATTACCCGATGCTGATATAAAGTTATTTCTTACTGCATCGCCCGAATCACGTGCTCAGCGCAGGTATGAAGAACTTTCTCTGAGAGGCGAAAATGTTTCGTATGAAAAGATACTTGAGGATGTAAAAACACGTGATTATAATGACTCTCACCGTGAAATTGCACCTTTAAAACCTGCTAATGACAGTATTTTGGTTGATACTACCGGCTTTGAATTGCAGGATTCAATTGATAAAATTATAGCCATAATTGAGGAGAAAATAAAATGTTTTTAAAAGTGCTTAAAATAATATGTTGGCCCATATTTAAACTTCTGTGGAGATTTAAGGCTACATATGAAGCTCCGTTACCGAAAGACGGACCTGTTGTACTTGCGGGCAAACATATTTCGGGATTAGACCCCGTGCTGATTGTTCAAACATATAACAGACCTGTACGTTTTATGGCTAAGGCGGAACTCTTTAAAATTCCTGTGCTGAAATGGATAATAAAGTTATTTGGTGCATTTCCCGTTCACAGAGGTGAAAATGATATGAATGCATTAAAGCAAAGTATAAAAATTCTTCGTGACGGACAGGTTCTCGGCATTATGCCCGAAGGTCACCGTGTCAGCAGTATAGATAATCTTACATTAAAAAACGGTGCAATGAATCTAGCTGCTAAAACAAAAGCAACATTAGTGCCTTTCGGTCTTTTTACAAAGGACTATAAGATGAAAATATTCAGAAGATTTGAAATAAGATATGGAAGACCCATTCCGTTTGAGGAGTATGCGCCGGAAGGCATCACTAAAGAACAAATAGATGATCTTACTCATACATTGCTCAAAGATGAGATAGTAAGGTTGTCTGAAAAAAATTATAAAGCAGGTAAGTAAATGGTTACTGTTGCGAAATCAGCCGGCTTCTGTTTTGGTGTAAGCAGAAGCATAGAGTTGCTTGACAAATGTATACAGGAAGGGAAAACGGTATACACTTTAGGTCCCATAATCCACAACGAAACAGTTGTTGGTGATTATCTAAATAAAGGTGTTGGGCTTGTTGCGCAAGTAGCGGAGATACCTGACGGTGCAACTGCAGTTATCAGATCACACGGTGTCTCACAATGTGTATATGATGAACTTGATAAACGCAAACTTGACGTCTGTGATGCTACTTGTCCGTTTGTTGAGAGAATACACAAAATGGCAAAACAGGCAGAAAATGAAGGGCGAACATTAATTGTAGTCGGCACAAAAAATCACCCTGAGGTAGAGGGTATCTGCGGATTTTGCAAGGATGTCGTTGTTGTCCAGAATGTTGAGGAATTGGAAAAGTTAACAAAAAACGGGGCTATTTTGCCCGACAGACCGATTACAATGGTTGCGCAGACGACATTAAATCTCGAAAATTGGAAAAATTGTTCTAAATATTTAAAAAAGTTCTATACAAATGAGAAAATATTTGATACAATATGTCTTGCTACATTCGAAAGGCAGAATGAAGCGGCGATATTATCGCAGGCTTCTGATGTTATGATCGTGCTCGGTGGGAGAGAAAGCTCCAATACTCGTAAACTTTATGAGATTTGTGCACAAAACTGTGCAAACACATACTGTGCGCTTGATATCAGCGGCATTCCTCTTGACGAGATAAAATCTCTTTATGGAAATTGCGGTCAGCTTAGAATTGGCATAACCGCCGGTGCATCAACCCCGGCATATGTAATAAAGGAGGCAAAAATTAAAATGGACGAACTCGAAAAGAGCTTTGACGAAGCGTTAGAGGAGTCACTTATTACTTTGACAACGGGGGATAGAGTACGCGGCATCGTAATCGGCTTCACACCTACTGAAGTGCTTGTTGATCTTGGTACAAAGCAGGCAGCATATATTCCTGCTTCAGAAGTATCTACCGATCCGAATGTTGATCCTTCGGAAGTGCTCAAAGTTGGCGATGAAATCGAAGTATTTGTCACAAGAGTAAACGATGTAGATGGCTACATCTATCTTTCAAAGAAGAGAGTTGATTCGATCAAGGGTATCGAAGAACTCCAGAAAGCTTATGAAGAAAAGACAGTTCTTGAGGGAACTATCAGTGAAGTTGTCAAGGGTGGTGTTATACTCTTCTGCAACGGCGTAAGAGTATTTATTCCTGCATCACAGTGCCCCGTTAAGAAGGGTGAAGAACTTGAACCCCTCGTAGGCACGACACACAAATTCAGAATCATTGATTTTGACAGACGCAGAAACAAGATTGTCGGTTCTATTGCTGTTCTCGTTCGTGAAGCGAGAAAGGCTGCGGTTGAACAGTTCTGGGCAGAAGCAGAAGTTGACAAGAGATATAAGGGTGTTGTTAAGTCACTCACAAACTACGGTGCATTCGTAGATCTCGGTGGCGTTGACGGTATGGTTCACGTAACTGAACTTGCTTGGAGTAAGATTAAGCATCCTTCAATCGTTTGCAAAGTCGGCGATGAACTTGAAGTATATATCAAGGAAATGGATAAAGAGAATAACCGTATTTCACTTGGTTACAAAGATCTTACAGAAAATCCCTGGAAAGTTCTTGAAAACAATTACAATGTCGGAGATGTTGTTAATGTTAAGATTGCAAGAATCGTTCCCTTTGGTGCATTTGCTGAAGTGATTCCCGGTGTTGACGGTCTTATCCACATTTCACAGATTGCTAATAAGAGAATCGAAAATCCTGCTAATGAGCTTACAATCGGCCAGGAAGTAGAAGCAAAGATTATTGCTATCGATCTTGAAAACCAGAAAGTCAGCCTTTCTATCAGAGCGCTTCTTGAACCTGAAGCACCTGTTGTTGAAGAGGTAGCTGAAGAAGTTGTTGCAGAAGCAGCAGAAACTGAAGCTGAATAATTTATAATTATAAAGTCTGCATGTGTAAAAGCATGCAGACTTTTTTCATATATTGTCATTGGTGATAATGTATGGCTAATGAGAGATTTTTTAAGAAGAATAAGCGAAACAAAAAAGAAAGAGGGAAGAGAAAAGGGGTACTTTTATTTATTGTATTGATAATTTTAACAGTAGGTTTTATATTGATTTATAACAAAAGAATTGTACCTATTATCAGCGATATTGCTCTTTCTAATGCAGAAACTGTTGTGCAGACGACAGTTGCAAGGGAATTGTCAGCGTTTATTGCTTCAAGCGGAAATAAATATGATGATATGATAAACTATGTCTATGACGGAAACGGGAATATAATTTCATATTCAGTCGATCAGAGCAAAGTAAATCAACTGATTAATGCTGCGACCGAAGTTATCAGCATATCAGCATCGCTTGATGATACATATGTTATGATTCCGCTTGGAAGTGTATTTGATAATGCTTTTTTTAACGGTACAGGACCTAAGATAAAGTTTCGGATGATATTTACAACATCTACATTTATTGATGTTGTAAACGAATTTCAGGCACAGGGGATTAATCAGACAAGACACATAATTAAAATGAATGTAAGTATTCCGATACTGCTTTTGCTGCCTGGTAAGAGTATAGAGAGTGAAATTAAAACAACATTTATTGTAAATGACAGCGTTATAATAGGTGAAGTGCCCGATATTTCGCTAAGCAGGCTGGATTTAAACAGATAAATGTGATAAAATAAAAATATAAAATTGTGCGGAGTGTAATAATGATAAAAGATGTTTCTTTTGACAGAATGAACGAACTTGTAAATATGCTTTCGGTATATGCATCAAAGTATTATGATGATGATGCACCTGAAATCAGTGACCGTGAGTATGATATGCTTGTGCTTGAACTCAAGGAAATTGAAAAAGCACATCCTGAGTGGATAAGAAAGGATTCACCTACACAGAAGGTCGGTGGTACGGCAAAGCGTACTGCAGGAGTTTTAATAGCGCACAGAGTGCCTATGCTGTCTATGAACGACCTTTTTGAAAAGGAAGATATATACAAGTTTGTTGCTGATTGCAAGGAAAAACTGGGACAAGATACAACATTTGTTGTAGAGACAAAAATAGACGGTCTTTCGATGTCACTTCGGTATGAACACGGCAAACTTGTAACGGCTATAACAAGAGGTGACGGCAGAAATTCGGGCGAGGATGTAACCGCAAATGCCCTTGTTATTCCTGATATTGTAGAAAAACTGTCTGACAAAGTTGAATATCTTGAACTTCGTGGAGAAGTATATATGTCTGAAGAGAATTTCAGGCTTGTAAATGAAAAACAGGAACTTCTCGGAAAGAAACTCTTTGCAAATCCAAGAAACTGTGCTGCGGGTACGTTAAGACAGCTTGACCCTGCAATTACGAAAGAGCGCGGTCTGTCTATGTTTGTATTTAATCTTCAGGATGCAAAAGGTGTGGAATTTGATACACATGAGCAGGTATATGGCTATTTAAAAACGTTAGGAGTCAAGGTTATATCTACTTATTATGTATGTTCTACTGCTGATGAAGTGTGGGAGGCAATAGAAAAAATAGGCGAAAGCAGAGGCAATCTTGATTATGAGATAGACGGTGCAGTTGTCAAGGTTAATGAACTTGAACGCAGAAAAAAACTTGCAGATACTGCTAAAAATGCAGGTTTTCTCGTGGCATACAAATATCCTCCCGAGGAGAAAGAAAGTATCCTTCGTGAAATAGAGGTATCTGTCGGCAGAACGGGTAGAATAACGCCAACAGCAGTATTTGACCCGGTAAGACTTTGCGGAACAACTGTATCGAGGGCAACTTTGCACAATCAGGATTTTATAAATGAACTTGATATTGCAATCGGAGATACAATTACAGTTTATAAAAGCGGTGAGATTATCCCAAAGATAAAATCTGTTGACCATTCAAAAAGACCGAATGGCGCTAAAACTTTCAAACTGCCTAACGTATGTCCCGTCTGCGGTGCACCTACCGTCAAAGAAGACGGAATGGCTGATATCAGATGTGTCAATCCTGCCTGCAAGGCTCAGATTGAACGTAGAATAATAAATTTTGTCGGCAGAGATGCTATGGACATCAAGGGATTTGGTGAAGCGTACATTGTTGATCTTATTGCAAACGGTTATATAAACGATATAGCAGATATTTATTCTCTTTCGGATTACCGTGATGAATTAGTCGAAAAAGGTATAATAGGAAAAGAAAAAAACACCGACAAACTTCTCGGTGTTATAGAAAATTCAAAGCGCAACAGCCCTGAAAAACTGCTTGCAGGACTTGGTATTCCTAACGTCGGAAAAACTGCAGCAAAGACACTTATGAAGGCTTTTTCGGGTATTGACGAACTTGCTAACGCTTCTCTTGAAAGCCTTACAGAAACTGAAGACGTCGGTGAAATTACGGCAAGGGCGATAAAGAATTATTTTGCAGATGAAAACAATATTAAAATCATTGAAAAACTTAAAAACTCGGGAGTGAATTTTGTCTCGGAAATAAAGAATGTTACTGACGGTAAATTAACTGGACTTACCTTCGTTATAACAGGAACGCTTGACGGTATGAAAAGAGAAGAAGCGGCAGCGCTTATCGAGAATAACGGCGGTAGAGTTTCGGGAAGTGTAAGTAAAAAAACGAGTTATCTTCTTGCGGGTGAAGCTGCAGGCAGCAAGCTTGATAAAGCAAATAAACTCGGAGTCCCGGTAATATCTCTTGACGAATCTATGGGTATGATTAGATAATTATAAATCGTACACTAATTATAAGAGAGGTATACAAGTTTAAAAATATATCCTTGATAAATAA
>JAZSCG010000032.1:0-14315 GCA_045602805.1 Feifaniaceae bacterium | reverse complement strand
ACAAATTCGTCATCAAGTTCAGGAAGAACTGTCTCTGTTATTGCATGGAGAGTTACTGCAAATACAGCAGCCTTTCCTGCAAGCTCATCAGCGTGATATTCTTTGGGGAATGTTACATTTACGTCAAAGCTTTCACCGATTTTGTGACCTGCAACCTGATCTTCAAATCCGGGAATAAACTGACCTGAGCCAAGCTTAAGTTCCTGCTTTTCAGCTGTACCGCCTTCAAACTTTACACCGTCAACAGAACCTGAATAATCAATAGTTACTGTGTCACCGTCTTTTGCTTCTCTGTCAGTTACATCGACAAGTCTTGCATGACGTGCACGGATGTTTTCAAGTTCCTTGTTTACTTCAGCAGCAGTAACCTTTACTGCAACCTTTTCAGCCTCTAAGCCCTTATACTTACCGAGCTTAACTTCGGGGCTAACCTCAACTGTTGCCTTAAAAGTATAGCCTTCTTCGTCAAGCTTTATAATCTCAAGCTGAGGCATATTGATCGGCTCAATCTTTGCTTCTGCAACTGCAGCATCATAAGCGTCTGCATAAGAAAGATTTACTGCTTCTTCAAAGAAGATTTCTTTGCCGTAGATTTTTTCTACCATGTATCTGGGTGCTTTACCCTTTCTGAAGCCATTGATAGAAATTGTGGGAAGCATTTTCTTTGCAGCCTTGTCAACCGCTGTTTTAAATTCTTCTGCAGAAACTTCGATTTCGAGTTCCACCTTTGATTTTTCAAGTTTGTTTACTGATACTACTTTCATTTTTTATATCTCCTTTATTTTATCTTTACCGGTTTAAATTGCAGACGGTCGGCAGATATTAATCTGTATTCAATACCGTCCTTTTCTCCTTCAAAAGCATTTTCAACGGCTTTTCCGTGGATATGTCCATAATAGCACTCCTTGACACCGTACTCCTTCAAAAGAGAAGTTATTTCAGCAATCTCAAATGTCTGTCCAACAGGCGGATAATGCAAAAACACTATCGGGGTTGTATCGCCCTTTACTTTCGCATCATCAAGCGAAATTTTGAGTCTGATACATTCTCTGGCAAGCATTTTTTTGTTATGCTCAGCAGACTCATCTTCATCAACGTTGTAGCCTTTTGAACCGCATATCAAAACATCTTCGATCTGAAATGAGTTATTATGTAAAATTTCTATCGATTTTAATTCATTGTCAGCAAAAAAACGTTTCATTTTCGATGCTGTTTCCCAAAAATAATCATGATTACCTTTGGATATAATTTTTTTGCCGTTTAATTTGTCGATAAATGAAAAATCGGCAAGTGCATCTTCAAGTTTCATTGCCCATGATATATCACCCGGAATTACAACAGTGTCATTAACACCGACTATATTCTGCCAGTTATCACGGATACGGCTGACATAGTTGTGCCATTCAACCCCGAATACATCCATCGGTTTGTCACAGGCAAGTGACAGATGCAAATCAGATATTGCAAAAATCATTTTAAAGATCCTTGTATAATTTTTTTATTACAGTCAATAATACACACGAGGTGATTATGATGATTAACGAAAAGAATTGTGGTAGCACCCATGATATTGACTGTACTGCAACAAAATGTGTCTACAACACACAAAACAAGTGTACAGCAACACGTATCCATGTAGGTAAAGAGGAAGCTTGTACATCAAGCGAAACATGTTGCGATACTTTTGTTGAAAAGTAAGTCAGTGAGAAAAGACGGTTTATCCGTCTTTTTTCATTTTATTTCAAAAACGAAGAAACGACATCCCTCATTTTATCTTTATCAAAAACATCTGTAAATCTTATTTCTGCAGATGACAGCTTTGCAAGTGATGCAGGCATATCCATTCCCGTTTTATCTTTAAGCATGTCAAGAAGTCTGCAATCCGTAATTTCAGTCTTATCTCCAAGTGCTTCAAGAACCGAACTGCCAAATTTAAACGGTGATGCTGTCGACATAATAACGGTTTTTGTGTTATCGCCTGTCGTTTCTGCGTATTCTTCATAAACACCGACAGCAACTGCTGTATGAGTATCCATTGTGTAACCGTATTTATCAAAATACTTTTTTATTATCTCTTTAGTTTTAGCATCATCTATGCTGCCGCCCCAGAAGTTTTCGCAAAGTTTTGTGTGTACTTCATCGGATATTTCATATCTGCCGGACTCTTTAAGCTGATTCATTAATTCAGAAACTGCGTTGTCATCTTTATCAAGAAGTAAGTAAAGAAGACGTTCCAGATTACTTGAAATCAGAATGTCCATTGACGGCGATTCGGTTAAATAGAATTCTCTGTTTCTGTTGTATACGCCGCTTTTTATAAAGTCGGTTAAAATATTATTCTTGTTGGAAGCGCATATCAGCTTGGCAACGGGCAGCCCCATCTGCTTTGCATAGTATGCCGCAAGAATATTTCCGAAATTACCTGTAGGAACAGTAAAGTTAACAGACTCTCCGAGAGATATGTCACCTGAGGCAACCATGTCCAGATATGATGAGAAATAATAAACAATCTGCGGTACAAGCCTTCCCCAGTTTATTGAGTTTGCGCTGGAGAATACATATCCCTTTTCTGCAAGTTCTTTTGCATACTCTTTGTCACCGAAGATATCTTTAACACCACTCTGGGCGTTGTCAAAGTTTCCGTCGATAGCGGCGACACTTACGTTGTTACCTTCCTGCGTCACCATTTGCAGACGCTGTATATCCGAAACACCGCCGTTTGGATAGAATACAATTATCTTTGTACCGTCAACATCTTTAAAGCCTTCCAGTGCGGCTTTGCCGGTATCACCCGATGTTGCGACAAGAATAACTACCGTTCTCTTCTCCCCTGTTTTTTCGATTGAAACTTTCAGGAGATGCGGCAATATCTGAAGCGCCATATCTTTGAATGCACAAGTAGGACCGTGCCACAGCTCACAAACATAAAAGTCATTGCCGATTTTTACGGTAGGTACAGGATTTTCACCGCCGAATTTTTCTGCTTTATATGCTTCGCTTACACACACACCAAGCTCTTCATCCGAAAAGTCAGTCAGATACTTGTGTAATATAGTTTTTGCTCTGTCAATATAAGACATATCAAGCATGTTTTTCATTTCTTCATTCGAAACAGTCGGAAATGATTTAGGGACATACAGACCGCCGTCAGCAGAAAGACCGTTCTTTATGGCTTCGGCACTTTGTATATCAATCGCGCTGTTTCGTGTACTGCAATATTTCATCTGTTCCTCCCAAAAGGAAATTTATTTATATAATTATTAGCGTTATTATAATAAATATCATCTATTGTTTTCAAGTCTATTTTCAAATTTTCAAGTTTTTTATATATTATTAGCAAATCCGATACTGTTTTTATGTCAAAAGGTGTCTCATTTATACCATCAAAATCGCAACCGAATGCTATGTTTTTTTCGCCGCCAAGATTTAAAAAATGCATAATATGCTTTAAGACATCATTACTGTCCGCACATTTTCCCAAAAAATGCGGATACATATTGATTCCAACTATACCGCCCATATCCACTATCTCTTTAAACATATCATCTGTAATATTACGTCTGTTACTACACACAGAATATGCGTTTGAATGTGTTGCACATACGGGATTTTTTGCAATTTTCAAAACGTCGTAAATACTGTTGAATGACAAGTGAGAAACATCTATTGCAACAGAATTCTTTTCAGCATACGATATAAGTTCTTTACCTTTTTCGGTGAGACCTGTATCCGATTTTGTCATGGCACCGCAGGCATACTGGTTATCACCGTTGTGTGTCAGACTCAGTATTTTAAGTCCTTTATAAATAAATGCATCAATATTGCGATAATTATCACCAAAAGCAGTTGCATTTTCAACAGATAATAATGCCCTTCTTCCGCCGATTCTTTCAAACCCGATTTTTATTCTTTCAAAGATTTTTAATTGCTCAAAAGCAGAATTTTCAGGAGTTTCGTCTTTTGATGAAACATACACTGCAAATACTTGTGTATACTCATCAAAACAAGAACTGTCGGCAAATTCGTACTGATTTGTATCAGTATCATATTTAGCAAATTTTGACAGCGTATCACAGTGAAAATCAAAAAGTTTTATAAGCATCACTCCACAGAAACGTTTTCGAGATGATTTACTCTCTCAACCGTATATGTATCGTCGTTTATAGAAAGATATACCTCTACAACATCGATTCTCGGAGACAATTTACATTTATAGTGCTTCATAAAAAATTCTGCTACACGAATAATTCTTGATATTTTTTCGTTATCAACAAATTCTGCAGGTGATGCAAATGATTTAGTAGATCTGGTTTTGACTTCAACAAAAACAATTTCATTTCTGTTTCGTGCTATAATATCTACTTCACCAAAAATAGTTTTGAAATTTCTTGTAACAATTTTGTATTTTCTTTTTTTCAGGTATTTCGCTGCGCATTCTTCGCCGAATACACCAATATCATAAGTGTTCATAAAATTTCTTCAAAAAGGTCTTACGGTGTATCTCGCAAGGTCCGTATTTCTCAAGCATTTCATAGTGAAGTTTAGTACCGTATCCCTTATGTTTCTCAAAACCGTACTGAGGATACTTTTCTGCCATTTCAACAATATATCTGTCACGTGTAACCTTTGCAAGAATAGATGCCGCCGCAATGCACGCATGTTTCGCATCACCGGAAACAACAAATTTTGCATCAGGTAAGTTATCGGGCACTTTATTGCCGTCAATCAGAATAAGATCGGCTTTTACTGAAAGTTTATCAACTGCTTCTTTCATACCTTTCAAAGTGGCATTTAAAATATTTATATCATCGACAGTCTTTTCATCGACCATACAAATACTGTAAGCAAGCGCTTTTTCTTTTATTTCATCGTAAAGAGCTTCCCTCTTCTTTTCGGTCAGTTTTTTGCTGTCATTTATTCCGACTATAACCGTATCCGGAGAAAAAATAACAGCGGCGACACAGACGGGACCGGCCAAAGGACCTCTTCCCGCCTCATCGACGCCGCATATTAAATTAATATCATCATTGCGAAGCATATTATCGCCTGCAAACAAATCTGTCTTTTGCATTTATATTGGCCTTTCAAGAGTGATTTTTCCGATTTTTCCGCCTCTGAATTCGTCAAGAATCATTCGGGCGGTACGTTCTGTATCTATTTCGCCCCCGCTAATCAGAAAACCGCGTTTTTTACCTATTACAGAGAGAGGGTCATCCGTATCAAGAATCAATTCAGGGGATTCGAGCTTATAGCGTGTACAAAAATCTTTCGGATATGTTTCTGCAAGGAACTT
Organism: Feifaniaceae bacterium; assembly: GCA_045602805.1. Lineage (GTDB taxonomy): Bacteria > Bacillota > Clostridia > Oscillospirales > Feifaniaceae > RGIG6165. The sequence goes on along the minus strand of JAZSCG010000032.1, from coordinate 9,022 downwards.
GCAAAGTGCTGCAGCAACAGCCTCATAATCGAATATATCATCTTTAACCGCGCCTGTAAAAGCCAGATTTAATGCAACCTGCTGATCCTCAAATTTAGGCCATAAAATACCGGGGGTATCAAGCAAATCAATTCCGTCAGACAGCCTTATCCACTGTTTGTTTCTCGTTACACCGGGACGGTCCTCTGTCTTGGTCTTTTTTTCACCTGCAATCCGGTTAATAAATGTAGACTTACCGACATTCGGGACACCTACAATCATAACCCGAAGGCTCTTTTTCATGCCTCTGGCAGCATCTCTTTGAAGTTTGTCTTTGAGCATAAAACGGACCTTATCCGTAAATTCTTTTATGCCTTTTCCCGTATCGCATGAAAGTAAAATGGCAGGAATGTCGAACGAGGCAAAAAACTCTTGCCATTCACGGTTGATTTTGTCGTCTGAAAGGTCAGATTTATTTAAGAGTATTATTCTCTTTTTACCGTCCAAAAGTTCATTTATAACGGGGTTTCGGCTTGAGACCGGTATTCTGGCATCAACTATCTCAGCGACAATATCTACTTCTTTCAAATGCTCACTTATGATTCTTTTTGTTTTAGCCATATGACCGGGAAACCACTGTATGTTTATACCATTGGTAACCGGTTCATCATCGGGAATATAACGTTCTTTCATTTTACCACCTTAAAATCGGTTAAAGGCCAGATTCTCAAATAAACCTTACCGATAATATACCTCTCATCAACCATACCGACCATTGAAAATCTGCTGTCTGTACTTTTGTTTCTGTTGTCCCCCATAACGAAGACTTTACCCGGCGGCACAACAACAGGATATTCCCAGTTGCCCATATGGTTGCTGTCTATGGCTTCCATAATATACGGCTCATCAAGTTTTACACCGTCAACCGTAACACTGCCATCCTCAGCAGAAATATTAACCGTCTGCCCTTCTGTAGCGATAAGACGCTTGATAAGTGTTTCAGGGTATATATCCGAATCGAGAACAATAACATCACCGCTTGTCGGTTTGTAAAACAGGCGTGAAATAACAACCTTGTTCATATTTGAAAGCGTAGGTTCCATCGAACTCCCACTGACCGTCACAACACGAAATGCAAATGTAAGCAATAAAACAACCGCAACAAGTGCGCATATTACCGATTCAAATATTTCAAATATATTTTTAATATTGCGTCTTGTTTCATCCATTAATAAAATACCTCCAAATAGCAAAAAAGGGGAGTTTTTCTCCCCTTGCCATTATATGCGTTCTTTAACTTTTGCTGCCTTACCGACTCTGTCTCTGAGATAGTAGAGTTTGCTTCTGCGAACTTTACCTCTTCTGGAAACTTCAAGCTTTTCAATGTTGGGAGAGTTCACCGGGAAAGTTCTCTCAACACCTACACCGTAAGAAACTCTTCTTACTGTAAATGTTTCTGCGATACCGCCACCCTTGCGTGAAATAACAGTACCTTCGAAGAGCTGTGCTCTTTCTCTGTTTCCTTCTTTGACTTTGACGTAAACTTTAACAGTATCACCGACATTAAATTCGGGAATGTCCTTCTTAAGTCCGTCTTCTGTAAGTGCTCTGATAAGATCCATAGGGGTTTCCTCCTTAGTATTCATAGACATTCATGCACGAGCTTGCAGAGGACTGTCCGTAATAATGCTTGAATAGCATATCACACTTGTAGAGAAAATGCAAGCATTATTTTAAATTTATATTATAACTATTTTTGGACAAAATATTTTCGAGGTGATTTTGTTGTCCGTAATTTTAGTCAGAACTGCGATTTTGTACTTTTTGGTAGTTGCTGCCCTACGTTTTATGGGCAAACGGCAGATAGCACAACTTCAGGCAAGCGAACTTGTTGTGGCAATGATACTTAGTGATCTTGCAACCGTCCCAATGCAGTCATCTGATATCCCGCTAATATACGGAATTATATCCATACTTGCGGTAACATCACTTGAAGTTATAGTTTCTGCCGTCTCAACTAAAAGTATTAAATTTCAAAACATATTCAGCGGAAAACCCGTTATTATCATAAATGACGGACAGTTGGATTCAAATGCACTGGTAAATATGAGAATATCTATTGACGACCTTTATGAAGAAATGCGTTCGCACGACATAACTCATATCAAAGATATCCAATATATGATAATCGAGAGTAATGGCAATATGAATTTTATCAGCAAACAGTCGTCATATACGGAAACGGACGGTTTTGAAATTCCGCTAATCAAAAACGGTGTCATTGATAAAAGTGCCATTAATTTTATAGGTAATCAAAAGCTTCCAAATAATATTAAAGACATAGTTTTATATGCCGTTGATTTTGGCGGCAACAAAATATGTATAAAAAAGGAGAAAAAGTGAAAAGAGCATATATTTCAGCAGTTGTAATACTAATTATTATTACGGCATCGGTAATCAATCTGTATGCAATAAAGAACGTAAGTGACGATATAAAAGAAAACGTTATATTATCATTAAACACAAACGATAAAGAGGCATTGGAGCGTGCACACGAAATATTTAAAAAGAATCATTCATATATGTGTGCAGTTGTCTATCACAATGAAATTGACGAACTCCGACTGAATTTTGTTCGTGCAAAAGCTTTCCTTGAAAACGAAGATTTAAATCACTATAAGGCAGAAATGAAAACACTGTTATCATCCGTAGAACACTTAAAAGAAAGCGAAAGATTTATTTTAGGAAATATATTTTAAAAAGGCAGTCGAATGACTGCCTTTTTCTTAATAATTGTCGTTTTTAATCTGGAAATAACTCTGGGGATGTGCGCATACGGGACAAACTTCAGGTGCTTTCTTACCGATCACAATATGTCCGCAGTTAAGACACTGCCATATAACATCTTCGTCTCTTGAGAAAACAAGACCGCCCTCGATATTCTCGATAAGCTTACGATATCTTTCCTCGTGCTCTTTTTCTACTTTTGCCACACCGTCCATAAGTGCTGCAATCTCTTCAAACCCTTCTTCTCTTGCTTCTTTAGCAAAAGTAAGGTACATGTCTGTCCATTCGTAGTTTTCACCCGATGCAGCAGATTTCAAGTTGCTGAGAGTATCGCCTATTCCGCCCTCAAGAATCTTAAACCAGAGTTTAGCATGTTCCTTCTCGTTCTCTGCCGTTTCTTCAAATATTTTTGCTATCTGAACATAACCGTCCTTCTTAGCTTTTGATGCAAAATAGGTATATTTATTTCTTGCTTCAGATTCGCCTGCAAATGCTGCACGCAGGTTCTGTTCAGTTTTTGTGCCTTTTAAATCCATATCAAGTACTCCTTTACATAGTTTTATAACAATTTATCATATTTCAGTCAAAAAGTCAAATTATGCTATTTTATACATATTATGGAATTTACACCATAATATTTCGCCATCGTGTTGTTAGGCCATATTTCAGGATTCTCGGTGTCAAGATACTTTAAACCCTTTGCTGCGCTGTATTTTGTTTCAGGATAGACCATTTTGAGATAGACATCCTCTATCCCCTGTTCTTTACACTCGTAGATATAATCCTCATTGGCTTTTATCTGCTTATGAGTATTGTATATGTCATTTACACCCAATATTCCGAAATAAAGCGTGTAGACAAGCAGTCCCGATATCACTGCATACGAGAACATCTTATAATTGCTATCAATAAGGACATTCAGAAGCACTGCATCGGCAGCAACTATAAGAACAACCACACAAAATGCACATCTTTCAGGATAATAGCTTGCTACAGTCATTATGAAGTTAGCGCAGAGTGCACCAACAAATAAGATTACAGATAGTATTATTCTCTTATTTTCTTTTCGTATGCATAATGCAATAGTAAGAAATACTGCAAAGGCAACTATCAAAGGTGCAAACGAGTACATCATTTCCAGTGCAGTAATGAAATTTTTGCGAAGCACGTTAAAAGAGAATTCCGCTGCTTTATTTGCATGTTCTGCAGGTGCAGACATCATAAAAAGATATCCAGTCACTGCACTCATCAATGCAAACGCATAGTATAAATTAACTTTACTGCGATTTATAAAACGAATTGCAAGTAGCAGAAGAAATGCCATAAATATTACGGCAGCAGATACATTTTCAAGAAAAGCTCCTGCAATAAAGCCAAATATTATGAACAAAATCTTTGAAACCATACCGCCGAGTTCTTTATCGTAAAGAAATTTATTAATGAGCGGATATAAAAAAATCAGTCCGGCAGTTATTGCCCACAAGTAATTACACGACCCGTCAAGCCATAGATTAACCTGTCCGAAAGCCGGCTCAAAAATCCATATTGACCCGAAAATACCAAGAAGTAACAAAGACTTATTGTTTGCAATTTCTGAGATACGGTAAATGAGAAATATCTGCAAAACAAAAACAAGCGTATTCAATATTTTAAATATCCATGCAGGAAGAAGTAAAAACAGCTGAACAAAGAAATGAGCAACAAGCCGACCGTTCATCTTAACGGCATGAGCCGCCATAGAAGGAAATAGTTCAAAAAAAGATGTAAGCCTTTCTTTTGTTGCAAAATTTATACAATATCCGTAATCGTCTGCACATTTGTCAGTCAGTAAATTACACAAGAGCATAACTGCAAATATTCCGATAACAGAGATAATAAAAAGCAGTTTTGATCTATCTTTCTTAACCATCAGGATTTCCTTTCATTTTTTGTGTTGAAAACAATAAATTTACTCGTAATATAGTTGATTATAATAACAATTACACTTACAGTAATTTTCGAGGCAAAGCCCTTAATTCCAAATATACTTTGATTCAAACCGACCGAAAACAAGAACGTCGGTAAAAAAACTTCTATAACCCCCGATATCAAACGAGAACAAAGGAAGGTTGCCGCTTCACGTAAAACAAGCGCAATATTTTTCGATTTGCTGTTAAATACATACATTTTATTTGTTACAAAAGCAAACAAAACTGCGGCAAACCAGGCAATTGCATTTGATGCTGTTATCGGTAATACAAGAAATTCAACGAGCAAAGAATAGACTAACCAGTTTACTAAGGTTGTAAGCAGACCAAAAACAATATATGCTATCAGTTCTTTATTCTTTCTGAGCAGACTCATTATCCTGCTTTCTTTCATATATCCGATACTCCTTTGTGATGTATACAGGTCTCTTTTTCCCTTCAATGTATATTTGTGAGATATATTCGCCTATAATTCCAAGTGCCGACAGTTGTATACCACCAACAAAAAGAATAAGCACCACTATAGTCGCAAAACCGGGTACAGCAATGCCAAAACACAGTTTTTGGATAATTACTGCCAACATATACAAAAGTGAAATAAAAGCCGAAATAAGCCCTACAATTGTAGAGAGTTTAAGCGGAAAAGTAGTAAAAGAAATAAAACCGTCTTTTGCATATTTAAGAAGCTTAAAGAAAGACCAAGACGTCTTCCCTGCATTTCTGTCCTTGGCTTCATATTCAATGTAGTAAGTATTAAAACCAACCCACGAAAAAATCCCCTTGGAAAAACGTGAATACTCTTTAAGTTGAAGAATGGCATTTACCATATTCTTGCGGAAAGTACGAAAATCACTTGCGCCGTCCCTGAAATCCATTTTACAAACTTTACTTATAAGTTTATAAAACATTTTCTTATAAAAACTGAGCAGTTTCCCTTCTCTTCTCTTTTTCTGAAAAGCACATACACTGTCATATTCGGGATTGTTTTCAAGAAATTGAACCATTTCCACAACTGTTTCAGGCGATTGTTGCATATCGGCATCTATTATAGAAACATACTCACCCTGTGCATGTTGCAATCCTGCATACATACCGGCTTCTTTGCCAAAATTCCTCGAGAAATTCAAAAGTTTTATATTGCAGTCAGAAGTATGAGCGATGGAAACAAGTTCATCCCATGTATTATCAGCACTGCCGTCGTTTATAAAAATAATTTCATAAGATGAGATTCTGCCTTCAAATGCAGCTGTGCAGGCATCAAAAAATGAGCGTACATTCTCTCCCTCATTAAAACAAGGTACGACTAAAGATAACAACATTCGCTTTACTCTCCCATAATTCACAATAACTATACTAATGATATCACATAAATGCTGTTTGGTAAAGATTAGTATAAACAAAAAATAAATGCACTAAAACAGTGCATTTATTTGAGGTAAGTATTTTATAAGACATTCTGTAATAAATACCGTAAGGCACGCTGTTGCAGCAACAACAGTCAAAGATTTTCCCTTGAGTGATACAAAAACCGCAACAAGAAGTCCTATGATTGCAGACAAAACGTACGTAGTCTCATAAAGTGCTGCAGGTAACGTCATCGCTGCAAGCACGGTATACGGAATGTAAAATAAAAAAGAATTTATAAAACCGTTTTCTATTTTTCTTGTAACAAGTGCAAAAGGAATTGCCCTGATAAGATATGTAGATCCGGATAATATTAAAAGATATATAAAATATGTATTGTTACTCATTCTCCTGCTCCTTTACCGGAAATAATATTGCAGCAATAACAGCGGCAACTACCGCACAAATGCTGACGGAAAGTCCGCCCGAAATATTTTTCAGTATCGGTGCATAGTAAAAAAGCATTCTTAGCAAAACGGTAACAAGTACCGCATAGAAAACGGATTTCACTTTTTTCATCTCAGGTGCAACGACGGCAACAAACATTGCATAAATTGCAAGACTGAGTGCACTCATCAACATTTTAGGAAGTACTGTCCCCAGAAATGCGCCGATAAGCGTTCCTGCAGCCCAACCGAAATACGGTGCTGTTGAGAGACCAATAAAAAATGCGCGTGTTATTTTTTTCTCTGTTATTGCAACGGCAAAAATTTCATCAGTTATAAAAAATCCGAGAAGCCATCTGAAAATACCAGAGAACTTACTGTCGGTTTTCTGTGAAAGTGAAACAGACATAAAAGCATATCTGACATTGATAGTCAACTGTGAAATAAGCAGTTCAATATATTTTCCGGGATTTACCATTACATTTATTGCCGCAAGCTGACCTGCTGATGTAAGTGTAGTCATCGATATTATAACCGCCTGCCACCATGTAAAACCAAGGTTACTTGCCATAATTCCAAAAGTAAAAGCAACTGATAAATATCCGATTCCTATCGGCACACCTGCCTTAAGTCCTTTAAAATAAGAATTCATATATATACCTCATTCAATAATGTAAAAATAATACTCCCAATTGCAAGATTTGTAAAGTGGTATGATAATAAGAATTTATCTGTTGATTATCTTTATAAATTGTGATAAAATTACAAAAACTGCCACCGGGTAGGAAATGCATCGGCATTCGTATACACATCGTTAGGTCTTAGAAGATGTGTACAGCGAGTGCTTATTTTTTTTGGAGGAATTATGAAAAAGCATAACCCATTTAGAGACTTATCAAAATTTGAACTAAGTCTTTGGTTACTTTCTATAACAATAGTAACTGTTTCATATCTTTTAACGCCCGCAAAGGATTATTTATCTCTTACAGCATCTCTTATCGGTGTTACTGCGCTGATATTCGTCTCAAAAGGATATGTAATCGGTCAGGTTCTCACCGTTGTGTTTGCAGTATTTTACGGCATCATTTCTTTTTATTTTAAGTACTACGGTGAAATGATAACATATCTTTTTATGACGTCGCCTATTGCAGTATTATCAGTTATTTCGTGGATAAAGCATCCGTACAAAGATACCGCAGAAGTCACGGTTAACAAGATGAATAAAAAACAAATCTGCTTAATGTCATTTCTTGCAGTAATTACCACAGTTTTATTCTATTTTATTTTAAGTGCACTTGGAAATGAAAACATTATATTCAGCACGATATCAATAACAACAAGTTTTGTTGCATCATATCTTACGTTTATGCGAAGCCCGTATTATGCCCTCGCATATGCTCTTAACGATATAGTGCTCATTGTTTTATGGACTCTGGCAACTGTTGCAGACATAAAATATATGCCTATGATTATTTGTTTTCTTATGTTTTTGATAAATGATGCATACGGTTTTTATAATTGGAAAAGAATTCTGAAAAAACAGCAGGAATAAACCAAAACTTTACAATTGGATTTAATTATGATATAAACTTTTCGGAGGTGTTATTATGGTAAAACACGTTATCTTGTGGAAACTGAAAGACGAATATGATTTAAAGCAAAAAGAAGAAATCAAAGCGAATATCAAAGAAGGCCTTGAAGGTCTTTTAGGCAAAATACCCGGACTGAAAGAAATAAAAGTTTATACAAACGGTCTCGAAACATCAACTGCAGACCTTATGCTTGACTCTACGTTTGACAGTAAGGATGCACTTAAAGCCTACTCTGTCCACCCTGCACATGTAGAAGTTGCAAACAGCAAGGTCCGTCCCCATACTGCGGTGCGAAGCTGTCTTGATTTTGAAATATAAAAAAGGCTAACTTAATCAGTTAGCCTTTTTTATATTAGTTCGATTCTTTATTGCAACCGCAGCAACAGCAGGACGAATCATCCTTTTTCGAAGTACAGCAACCATCGGGACAACCGATACACTTTTTTCCGCTTTTTTTAGCACGGATAACATACCATGTCGCAGCTGTAATTACTGCAAATAAAACAAGTATTACTATTATATTATCCAATTAATACACTTCCTTTACGACTCAAAAGCATACTCTTTTTTAAGATTTTTTTCACTCTTACGGATAAGGGTTACTACTACAGCAACCATAGCAAGTACAGCTATAAGACCCGGCAGGAAACCTGCACCTACCGTACCTTCTGTTATAAGTGTACCAATCTGGTAAACGAGATAAGCAACCGTATAGCCTACACCAAGCTGAAGAGCAATACCGCCCCAGAGCCATTTTTTACTCTTCATTTCAGAGTTCATAGCGCCAATTGCCGCAAAGCACGGAGGTGTAAAGAGGTTAAACATAAGATATGCGAGAGCTGCAACAGGTGTAAGTGCGAGAAATGCACCTGCATATCCTCCACCGGAGTATGCAAGTTCATCAACG
>JAZSCG010000031.1:0-3150 GCA_045602805.1 Feifaniaceae bacterium | reverse complement strand
GTCGGTGCAAACACCATAAGCAGCATTTCAAGATTCTCTCTGTACCCTTTCTTTTCCATAGACTTCTCCTTAATCAGTTATAGCAGTCTTGTCATGTTCTTCTAATTCAAATAGTTTTTCTAATGTTATGCCGAATATTTTCGCCAGTTTTAATGCTCTGTTTATTCGCATATTATTCTGACGTTTTCCATTTTCAATAAGGTTATAATAGCTTTCCGAAATGCCAAGTTCCTTTGCCACTTCTAACTGTGACATACCTTTTTCTTGACGTAGAATTTTTAAGTACGACCTCAAAATATCACCTCCACACTTTGCACTATGTCAAGTTCAATTTAATAATACTCATTTCTTTGCACTGTGTCAAGTAGTTTTTAAAATTTTCTTTGCAATTTGCAAATATTACTTGCCTTTACAATTTGTAAAGATTACAATTGACTCATAAATAATAGGAGTGATTAAATGGTTGTTCTCAGAGAATTAAGGAAAGAAAAGAATATAACAATGAAAAAACTTGGCGAAATAATCGGAGTTGCAGAAAGCACAATTTCTCTTTATGAAAACGGCAAACGACAACCCGATAATGTTACGCTTTTAAAACTTGCCGACTTCTTCAATGTGTCAGTAGATTATCTATTAGGCAGAAATAACACAGAAAAAAAGCCCGTCCTGGAGGACGAGCTTAAAATAAAAAATGTTAAATTTATCGGCAGGGACGGGACCGTTAAATTCAAAAAACTTACTCCCGAGATGATTTCAATGCTTGAACAGCTCCCCGATTCTGACGAAGACCTTTAATGTATTTTTTAAATCTCCGTCTGACCTTGCGTTCTAATGGATGCAAGTAAAACTTGTTTCGTGCTTTTAACATATTAAGTCGGGCTAACCTAATTTCTGCCGCCTGTCTGCTCACACCGCACATCTGCATTATTTCTTCAGCAGATGAAATTTTACATTCGTACAATATGCACGCAGGCATCAGAAGTCTTGAAGCAAATATGTTTGCTTCGGTTTCATCCTCAGGCACTCCCGAATGTTTCATAAGTATATGACCCAGTTCATGTGCAATAGTAAAACGTTTTCTCACCGATGATATCTTATCATCATAGAGTATGTACATATTACCGTCAATCACCGCCTGGCATCCGCCCTTGCTGACGTCTGCCATAAGCGGTGCATCCGAATACCGTATGACCCGGATATTCATTCTCTGACACAGCGGTATAATTTTTACAGGAAGTTCTCTCACCCTTTCATGAATTAATATCTCCCACGCTAAATTTCGGGAGTATTTGTATCTCTTGTAGTTCATAAAACCACCTCCTCTTTAATCATAAAAGGACGTGGATATATTCATCTACCGGTATTTTATTCCAGTAAAACCGCAACACTTCAAAACAACAATTTTATTATATAGAAAGGGCCTCTTTACTATGTCCGAAATCATATCATTTCTTTTATACTTCTTAGTATCCTTCATCGTTTTTAATCTTATTGTTTTAGAATATCGCAAGGGCGATTATCTTTCCTCATTTACGTTTAACGTCAATCTCCTTGCCCCCTTTGTTATATCATCTATCATATATATTTTATCCGTTTGGGGACACACCGATTCCGTATTTCCCGTCTGCATTTTTGTTATCAATCTTTTTCTCGGAATATATCACTTTTTAGAATACCTCGAACTGCGTAAGATACACAAGCATAATCTTTATTACAAAAAATTAGCCGAAGATATACGTTCCATAGTCTACACGGAACGTAAGAACAAAAACCTCCCTTTTGGATTTGAAAGCAAATTCAATTACATACTTGACAGAATTCTTTTTAAGAATTTCTATTCATTCGATACAGACTTCACATACGATGCTTCCCCAAAATTCGTTGACGTTATTTACAGATTTCGTGATGTTTTACGTTCATACGAAAAATATTCTGATGAAATAACTTATTTATACGATTCTTCTTCAAGACCTCCATATACTACAGAGGAAGAAAAAGAGGCTATCAAGCATTTGTTTGCAATAATAGATGAATACCAAGAGGAAGCCTTTGATTTGCTCGGACTTGACCGTAGTCAAAGATATCAAGTTACGGAAGACAAGGCATGGACCAGATATCGTAATTTAACTTGGCACGATTATCTTTATCGTGTTAACTGGAGAAATTGGAAACAATCCAACGAATCAACAACCCCCGAAAATCAAGATGAGGTTAATAAATGAAGAAAAGAAAAGACGGCAGATACTGCTATACCGTAACCGTATCAGGTAAAAAGAAATTCTTTTACGGCAACACGCCGAAGGAAGCAATTCAGAAGGCAGAAGCATTTGCCAACAAAAAAGACACCGTTTCTTTCTCAAAGGTTGCGGATGAATGGTTTGCTATTTACGTTGAAAACTTAAAATACAATACACAGAGTAGTTATAAATCTCCCTGCCGTGACTGTAAGGAGTATTTTGAAAATACCGACATTTCAGAAATCAAAGCAAGTGACTGTGTAAACTTCTTTAATTCACTTAAAAGAAAAGGATATGCAACACACACAATTCAATTACGTCAAATTGTCCTTAATCAGATTTTAGATTATGCTGCAGAAAAAGATTATCTGACCGTAAATGTATCAAGACTCGTCTCGGTTCCAAAGACGCATACCAGCGTCAGAGAAGAACTGACACAAGAACAGGTACAGAAAGTTTTATCATCAGACTTCCTTCTCCCACAGCTTATGCTATATACCGGTGTCCGCAAGGGTGAAGCGCTCGCTCTCACCGATGAAGATATATCAGACGGTTATGTTTCTATAACAAAAGAAGTAATAATGCATTCAAATAAACCCGTCGTAGAGAAAACCACCAAAACAAACAGCGGATACCGTAAAATCCCTATCCCCGATATTCTTTCAGACAAATTTGCCGGAACAAAAGGTTATCTCTTTTCTGCAGACGGATCTTCCCCATTCTCACGCAGGCAGTATGAAACGTACTGGAAAAAATTCTGTGAATATATGGGAGAGAAAGTAACAGCTCATCAGTTACGACATTCCTTTTCAACCCAGATGTTTTATGCCGGGATAGATATTAAAACCGCATCGGCACTTATGGGACACTCAAAAGTAGATATGATGCTCAACCGTTACACACACCTGCGCCA
>JAZSCG010000030.1:0-1596 GCA_045602805.1 Feifaniaceae bacterium | reverse complement strand
GAGCGTACGTCGAAGCAGCCGAAAAACCGCGATAGGTTTTTCGGACTGTGCAGTCTCGAGCACCGCAGATTTTTCGCAACTGCTCGGGGCAGTCGAAAAATCAAGAGTCGCAGAGTATCCGCCCACCAGAAAAAAGCAAGTCGAAAGACTTGCTTTTTTGTTTATCACTGTCGGCACTTGCTTTTTCTTACCGTTATTATATAATTTTTATATAGATATTATCAGGAGGGAATTTATGAAAAGAATATTTTGTCTTATAATGGCGGTTCTGCTTATGTTTGCAGGTTGCGGGAAGAGTGAAAGCGTTACCCAGGATACGGGTGATAAAACGGCGTATGCGCTTATATTAAATAATGAAGCAGATGCCGACAACGTAAATCCTATGGTGTTTGTTCAAAGCAGTAAGGAAATTGCGGTGGGAGATACTTACGACAGTGACGTTTTCGGCAAACTTGAGGTTTTGTATGCATACACGGGATTTGATACGGAGGTATATCTCGGTCAGAATGACCCGAGAGGCTTTATAATGGAGGCTGTTGCACCGTGGTATGTTGAAACGGATTACGTGACAAGCGTAACGGTTGAAGACACAATTGTGCCCGTTTCGACGGCAAATTGGTTTTACGGTTTCCAGAACTGTCACACCTTTGACCTTGAGAAACTTGATACACAGAACGTTACAAATATGGCGTATATGTTTCATTATGCGGGCGAAAGTGTCACAGATACCGTAACAATCAAGGGTATGGATAAGTGGGACACGTCAAAGGTTACGGATATGAATAATATGTTCTGCAGAGCGGCAGAGAAGTCGGAAGTATGGGACATCGGTGATATTTCCGTATGGGATACGTCAAACGTAAAGAATATGAGTTATATGTTCTCTGAGGCAGGACGTGGCGTAACTGAATGGAGTGTCGGTGATTTGTCGGGCTGGAAAGTGGACAACGTAACAACCATGAAGGATATGTTTAGTGTGGCAGGCACAGTTTCACGCGAATGGGACGTGGGTGATTTGTCATCGTGGAACGTTGCAAACGTTACTGATATGTACAGTATGTTTTATCAGGCAGGCTACGGCGCTGAAAAATGGCACATTGGCGATATTTCGGACTGGGATACATCAAACGTGAATAATATGTCGCTTATGTTCCGTGAGGCAGGTAAATATGCCGATTGGAATGTGGGTGACCTTTCAAAATGGAACGTAGACAACGTCGTATGGTACGATTATTTTGAGGCAAAAGCAACGGCTTTGCCGAAGTTTTAAACTGTGCAACCGTGGGTTGCGTAAATTCAAGGTCGTGTTGGTGGAATGTAACGGCACTTTTTGATAGTATAATGGCGGAGGTGATAGTATGAATTTTAATGAACGTCTGGCAAATACAAGAAAAATGAAAGGACTCAGTCAGGAGGGACTTGCCGATAAAATGGGCGTGTCAAGACAGGCTGTCAGCAAGTGGGACACGGGTGACGCTCAGCCCGATTATCAGAAGCTCGTTGCACTTGCAGATGCGCTGGACATCAGTATGGATTATCTCTGCTGTCGTACGGATGACGTCAATAAAACAGAGCCGAAAAGAAAAAATCATACAT
>JAZSCG010000029.1:0-4715 GCA_045602805.1 Feifaniaceae bacterium | reverse complement strand
ACTGGTCTATACCCGGTACAAAATGGTCCGACACGTTAATCGGGAAGTAGTTTTTAACTTCCGCTTTCGGATACCCTACAAGCTTTTCAGATACGTCATTTATTTCATCCCTTGCCAATCCGTCAAAATATTTCCGCATCGCAGCAGCGAATGCATATTCTTTCGGTGTCATTTCCGAACATATTTCATCAACATCTTTTCTTGACAGACTGATAGGCTTACTATTAAAAGAATCTTCGGTATACTCCCATTTTTTTCTTGTTTGCATATCCGATACAATTATACCCTGTCCCTCAATATGCATCATATTTTGATAATTCTGGCGATGCATATATAACGAAATTCGCATACCGGGAGTGATTGTTTTTACTTTTGATTCCCCTGTGTTCATATCAACAAGCGTAACTTTTATAGGCGTTTCAAGAAAATCCATAAACTCCTTGTCTGCAAAAAAGTTTCGGAACATATTCTCCGCCTTTTGCTGATGTAAAAGCATCTTTCTCTGACCGTCATTCAAAGCAGTCATACAAGTGACAAGAGGGTTTCCGTCTACGTAGTTTGTTACTAAATTCGCCCATCTTATTGGATCAAGAGTCTTTCCGAGTAATGCGTTAAACTTGCCCCCTGTTTTTATGACGTCATCCGTATCCTTCGCATATACCTGGTAATCCTTAAGCTGATTTTCTACTTCTTTTGCCTGAATTAATGCGTCTCTCTTATCCTCACTTTCTATAAGCTTATTATTGTTTCTTATTTCTGTGAGTAAGTTAGCAATCGCATTATTCAGAGCAATAACAGCTTGTATATCATTCTTAATGTCACTGAGGTGATAGGCATCCAATCTGCCGAACAGTTTATCTGCTTCTTCACTGAACAGCACATCTGGATTGTTTTTCATTATTTCTGCACATAGTTCTCTTGCGGTTGAATATTCTGCTATTTTCCTTTTTGAAAGACCTATGCTTTTGAAATCATACCCACCGATAATCTCGTCTATATCTGCTCTTACCGCTCTTGTCGAACGTTTTCTGAGAGCCTCAAGTTTCTTACCGTTAATCTGGCATTTTCTAAGTAAATCAGATGTTTCTCTTGCCTGGCGGCTCATTTCCCGCTGTTTTTGGTAATACTCTTTTATTTTTTCAGCTTCCGCATTCTTCTTATCAATTACCGCTTTAAGTGCATTGTTTTTGTCTTTGACCGCCTCTGCCTGCACTCTTTCTAATCTTGCATTTTGCTTATCAGCAAATGTCGGTTTAGCATTCGGCGCATCAAGGAGAGTACCTATTATTAAATCCGTCTGTGAGTCTATGGCAGAATCAATAGCACTATCGTTCTCTACCGTAGGGTAATACACGTTATGTAGTGATTCAAGCACTTCACATATCTGTATAAGTTGATCTGCAGGTGCCGTTGTCGTGTTTTCGTTGAAGTATTCGGGGACGTTCTGTGCAAGCTCGGCATACACCGATGAAACGTCGGTCCCGTCATTCAGCTTGAATTTTACGTGCTTTGAAAAGCGCTTTCTGAAATCCAGATAACTGCCGAAACTGTATTCAATTTCTGCTTTAAGTTCCTCGGTAATACGTATGGTGACTCCGCTTTTTGGACCGACATAGTCAGCAATTATCTTGTAATCGGTGTCCGCTTCTTCATTTCTGTAATAAGAGTTTGAAATAATCTCACCGCAGGTAACACCTATTTTTTCTCTGAGTGCTTCCCAACGGTTTTCACGTTCCTGTTCTGATTCACTGTTAAGTACGATATCATACATTTCAAGGCGCCAGTCTGCCATTTTGCTTGCAAGAACATTGACGTCAAGCTCACTGCCCTTATAATCCGCAAGGTATTCTTTTGCACGTGCCTTAAGTGCTTTCATATCCGGTGCAAGTTCAGGTGTACGGTGAAGCTGTGATTTAAAATGCTCTGCCCTTCTGTTTGCCTCTTTAAGTTGTTTTCTTAAATCTACATTTTCACCGAGAGCCTCTTTAAGTTTCGCCTGAATCTCATTAGCCTGCTCCTGCGCAAGTTCATTGAATACAACCTGTCTGTCCTTCGACTGCTTTCTCTCTGTTGCGAAATTATCTCCGCCCTTACGTGAACTTTTTACAGCTGGTGAAGAATTATTCTGATTATTCTGCATAGAATTATTCTTGACAACAGTACTTTTTTGTGGTACTTTTGTTTTAAAAGAAGTCTGGAGACCGACAGCGGCAATTGGAGCCGTCCTCGAGCTCGAAGGGCTTCTTTTTATTTTTATTCTATTTAGTGATTTATCTGATGTATATCTGTTAAGATATTCAGTAAGTCCACTCTTCCCATATACCGTCTTTATTTCGTTACTGTCAACATACACATTGTTCACTCTTGCTTTTGATTCAATAACAAACGGTACTATTATTGTATCTCCGCTATCATCTTTAACCGTTGTTATAATAATAAAGTCGTTTTCAGTATAACTGTTGTACGGATTCTTTCGCCAACGATACAAAGCTGCCGGATGGTCTAAACTGTCTATTGCTTCTATAAATTTATCTGCACCTAAACCATGATAATTTATAGTTTTACTTATTTTCAACCCCTTTGTTTTTGCTTCTTCTTCCGTCAGAATATTTTCTCGAATATGCGACGCATTCATATACATAGGATTTGACGGTATCCCTATTTCCGTAAGAACATTCGGAGTATAATCTCTAAGCAATACATCACCATTGTATGATATATCAGATAACAGGCGATTTACTTCACTTCTGGCTGAAACACTTACATGAGCCTTAACACCGGCATCGGTGTTATTTTTTTGCGCCTCATTGTCAATGCTGTCTCTGCTTTCAAACTTACCCTCTTTAGCAAGCCTCTCTGCTACCTTGCTTCCTTCATTAAGGGCTTTCTCCAGCTGATATACTGCATCGTTTATCTTCCTTTGTTCTGCTTTGGTAACGGTATTCCAAATTTTTTTAAGAACGTCTATAAACGCCTGAAGAATATTCTTGTCGTGCTTGTTCTGCTCAATAAACTTTTCAAGCAGTTTGCTGTCAAGGGCAATCCTACCCGCCATATTGCAGATTGCTTCTTCGTCATAGTCCTCGCCCTCTTCGTACACACGCTGCGTTGTTTCGAGTTCTGCAGCATACTCACTGTATCTGCTCACCTTTACCGCATCGGCGAAGTTTTTGAAACTTTGAGGAGAAAGTTCTCTGATACGGTGCATAATCTCGTGACCTATAAGGTATTCAAGTGCTCTGTCCGTTCCTTTTTCGATTTCAACAACCGAACCCTGTATTGCCGCATCGTCTTTACCCATATTTACTTTATCTTTAAAAACGACCTTTACGCCGAACGCCTTTGCAATAGCGTCGAGCTTGTCCATTTCCTTGGCATCAAGTGTCTGTGTATATTCATCACGGACAAGACCTGCCTCGGCATTAACTCTCTTTACCTGTATGTTGTTTCCGTTTGTTACCTTCTTTATTTCATCAGTAACCGCTCTGTCCGCTGACACCTTTGCAAGATTAGCCTCGATACCGCCTTCCTCTGCTTCAAGGTTACTGTCCGTAAGAAGTTCAACAGCCGTCTGTGCATTCTTATTCTCTGAAACAATACTTATATCCGCCTGTGTAGCCTGTCCCGTTACGATGTTACTTACCGCTGTCGAAAGTGCCTCAACGTCTCCGTTTTCGCCCATACGTCGCAGATATTCCGCAGTAGTGGTCTTAACTTCGTTCTGCCCTTTCTGCCCTGCCTGGTACATTTCTGCACGTATACGCTTATTCTCCTGCAGAATTTCGGCACGGCGTACCATTCCGGCATTACCGCCCTTCTGCTGTGTCTCTACTGCAAGCTCATTGCCTATGGCAACGCCTTCGTCAACAAGTGCCTGCGCACCTTCGGTACCTATCTTGGCACTCTGTTTGAAACTGTCGGCATAATTTATCGTAGTACCTGCGCCACCCATAAACAGACCCGACAAACCGCCCGTTATAAAAGCCTCAGCATCTTCGGCTATGAGTTCACTTGCAATCATCGAAAAGGCTTCAGCCTCGGAATATCCCGCTTTAACAAGCTCGTCCATACGCCGTCTGAGTTCCGCCTGGTCCCCGTCAACAATAAGGTCAAGCATTCTGCCCGCCATATTGGAAGCAACTTCTTCGCTTCCCTCTGCAACAAATGACTTAGCAAGTGTCTTTGCTATCGTAGAACCGCCCTTGAGGATAGCGTCTATACTGTACTTTTCGGTAAGAGACTCGATACCGCCCTTTGCTACACCGTAAAGGAAGGCTTCAACGTCGGTATATCCTTTATCAATACCTTCGATAATGGCGCTCTGTGTAACACTTGCACCCATCATTACAGATGATGCTGCAGAAACAAACTTAGTAAGTGCCGCACCCTGCAAACCGCATACAGAACCGACAGAAGCGGCAAACACCATTCGTATACCGTTATCCACACCCGACGTAAGACCGTTATAGAATACCCTGCCTATGTAGTTCTGATTTGATGCAACAACACTTCTTATCGTCTGAGTAGAGATATTTCCCCTCTTGTACTTATCGTTAACGTCAATACCCTCACCTTTCGCAATTTTGTTGAAGTCATTCGTATTGCCTACCATTGCCATAATGTCATTGGGTATTACGTTCAGCCATGTTTTAAGGGTACCTTTAACAGGATGCTCGTCAGCATATCTTTTATTGTATTCCTGTAGTTTCTTATTT
>JAZSCG010000028.1:0-2107 GCA_045602805.1 Feifaniaceae bacterium | reverse complement strand
AGAGGAGAGACCGGGGATATTTGTACGGAATACCGAACTTGTCACGGGCACTGAAATCTGACCTACACCGCCTGCAAGCTTGTTGAGTGAGCCGCCGAAGAAGTTGGCAACACCCGAGCCGAATATCGTAAGGGTAAGACCCGTAACGTTCTGATTTGCACGAAGTGTAATGGTGAGAAAACTGTAAATAAGACCGCCAAGTGCCGATGCAACGAAAGCCGACACCATAGCAAGTATAAGGCAGATGACGGGATTCGGATTCGGGACATTAAGCTCGTACATAAAGGTAGATGCAAGTGATGCGATACCGCCGAGATACATTATGCCGGGCACACCGAGATTTAAGTTACCCGATTTTTCGGTGAGCGTTTCACCGATTGAGCCGTACATAATAACCGTGCCGAATATTATGGCACCCTGTATCCAGGAAATAAGTGAGGATAAGGTCATTTTGCAGCCACCTCCTTATGCTTGCCCCTGAGGATGAGGCGGTAATTGATAAAGAACTCACTTCCGAGGATGAAGAAGAGTATAATACCCGTCACCATTTCGGAGGCATACTCGTTTAAGTTGAAATCGGAAGCAATCTGTGCCGCACCTTTATCGAGAAATACGAGCAGGAATGAAATGAGCGTCATCGTAAGCGAGTTAAACTTTGCAAGCCACGCCACGATAATTGCCGTAAAGCCCCTTCCGCCTGCGGTAGACGTTGAAATCGTATGCGATACGCCTGCAACCTCAACGAAGCCTGCAATACCGCAGATAGCACCCGAAATAAGCATAGTTCTGATAATGACTTTTTTCACGTTGATACCTGCATAGCGTGCAGTATTTTCACTTTCGCCGACAACGGCAATTTCGTAACCGTGTTTGCTGATTTTGAGGTAAAAATACATACCTGCCGCAAGTAACACGACGATAATTACGTTCAATATATACTGTTCACCGAAAAGGCGTGGAAACCAGCCCTTGCCCGTATCAAGATTGATGATACCGACCGAGTGTGACTGCTTTTTATCCCAGAAATCCACGAAAAACGAGGTGAGATATATTGCCACGTAGTTCATCATAAGTGTGAAAAGTGTTTCGTTCGTATTCCATTTTGCCTTGAATATGGCAGGCAAAAGACCCCACAGTGCACCTGCAATACAGCTTGTGACAAACATCACGATGAGAAGGAGCACCGTCGGCATGGACTTGAAATACATCATACAAGCCGCCGTTACAAGACCGCCGATAAGTATCTGTCCTTCAGCACCGATATTCCAGAAGCGCATTTTAAATGCAGGGGCAAGACCGACCGAGATCCACAGAAGTATCATTGCATCACGGATTGTATTCCACGTCTTACCCGTCGTGCCGAAAGCACCTCGGTACATCGAGCCGTACACGGCAAACGGGTTGAGTTTTGTTATCGAAAAGATGACGACGGCGGAAACTATGAGGGCTAAAACAACCGAAACGATGCGGATAAGATACGCCTTCCACCATACCATAGCGTCACGTTTTGCTATTCTTATAAGCGGTTCATGGTTTTTATTCATTTGCCCTCACCCCCGTTCTGTAATTTTGTCATAAGCAGACCGACCTCTTCTTTGGTAGTTGTACGGGCATCGACGATGCCGTTTAACTTACCGTCACACAGAACGAGAATTCTGTCTGCAAGTGCGAGCAGCACGTCAAGGTCTTCACCGACGTATATTACCGCAACGCCTTTTTTCTTCTGCTCATTAAGCAGATGATAGATAGTGTAAGAAGTATTGATATCAAGCCCTCTTACCGCATATGCCGTCATAAGAACGGCAGGTGCAGATGCGATTTCACGCCCTACGAGGACCTTTTGTACGTTACCGCCCGAGAGTTTTCTTACGGGTGTGTTTATACCCGGTGTTACGACACCAAGTTCCTTTTTTATCTTTTCGGCAAGTTTTTTGGGACTCTTGCGTTCAAGGAAGAAGGAGTGTCCGTCCATATAACTCTTGAGCATCATATTGTCCGACATACCCATACTGCCGACAAGCCCCATACCGAGTCTGTCTTCGGGCACGAAGGAGAGTGCGATACCTAAATTGTGTATCTGCTTGGGGGTTTTGCCGATAAGTTCAAT
>JAZSCG010000027.1:0-1710 GCA_045602805.1 Feifaniaceae bacterium | reverse complement strand
TGTGACGAAACTGTTTACTACACGATAACGAAGGCTGCAAATGTAAACAATACTGCAGACACAAACGGTATCTTCCAGATTGTAAAGGTTGACGATATCAAGGCAGGCGGTTCTATTTCTGTAACTGATCCCGATACAGGTGTATACTATGTATTTGCATACACGACACTTGACGAAGAAACAGCAGTAGATCCTGAAAACATTGGTAAGATGGGTACGGTATTCGTATTCCAGAACCCTGTAATTGCAAACAACTAATTGTCAGGCGTGTTTGCTTAAAGCAAAATAATAACTAAAGGGAATGTTCTTTTGAACATTCCCTTTTCTGTATGAAATATACCTGTAATACTGTTTCCTTTGTGTTACGCATAGGGCAAAAGTGTTGCAACAAAAAGTTAAATCAAGTATAGTGTAGTCAAAGACAGAAACACACCGGACTTACGTAATTTAAGGTGTGCACTCTGTCTTATTTTTATTTCTATAGGAGGACACAGATGAAAAAGACAATCATTTCATTGCTTTTGGTTGCTGCACTTATGCTTTCAATGTCGGTAGCAGCTATGGCCGGAACATTTCCGGATGTCAAGGATGACTACAAGTATTCGAGCGCAATAGATCTTCTTGCATCACTTAATGTTCTCGGTGGATACGAGGACGGAACATTCCGCCCCGAAAGCAATATTACCAGAGCAGAACTTGCTAAAATACTTTACGTGGTATACGGCGGTTCAGACGACCCGATGGCAAATCTTTATGTAGGTGAGTCAGAGTTTAAGGATGTTGCAAAAAACGTATGGTTTAACGGCCATGTAAACTGGGCAACGACAAACAGCATCGTAGGAGGTTACGGTGACGGCACCTTCCTTCCTAACAACAATATTGCTGTCAAGGAAGCCATAAAGATGATTGTTGCCAGCGTAACAGACAAGACACTCACTTATCCTATGGGTTACATTCAGGAAGCAAGAGCACTCGGTCTTCTTGATGACGTAACGGTAGAGGATGTGAACGCATATGCCACAAGAGGTCAGATTGCGCAGATGGCGTACAACCTGCTTTATACACCGTCAAGACTCTGCCTCAGAGCAACGGGTGAAATGAATTCAAACGGCACCGAAGTATACAAGAAGGTTGCCCCGATTGAATTCGTGTTCGGTCTTACTGCTATCGGCGGTGACGAAACAAACTCGGTAAGCCTTGTTGCAACTTACGAAAATATGTGGACTTACACGGGTGGCACACTTGAGGAAAATGAAATAGCACTTGATATCAACGGCAAGACTTACGTCTTTGAATATGCAGGCGACGCAAATGACCTTTTCGGTCAGGACCTTATTGCCTATATCGACACCCCCACGGTAAGTGCTTCAAGCGAACTTGTTTCGGTCGTGTCAAACAGCATTGTTTACAATACAACACAGGACAAGCTCACAGGTAACGGCACATCTGCTTATCCCTTTAAGGTTGATGGCAACACAATGCCCGTAGGTAATCTTTATACTGCATCAAACACAAGATTTTATGCTTTTGATACGGTATACACTCAGGGAAGTAACGGCTACTACACAAAGGCTGACACAGATGCAGGCGCAGGCAAGTACCTCAAGGTAGCAGACTACTTCTCAAAGGACGGCAATAACTCATCAAACAAGGTTACACTCATCGACAGAGATAATGACGGTGTTTACGAAACACTCGTAATTTCAAACG
>JAZSCG010000026.1:0-2996 GCA_045602805.1 Feifaniaceae bacterium | reverse complement strand
CCTGCACAGGTTATACAAGGTCAACCTACTGCTGCAGAACAAGATTCTATTGCTCAAATCGGTGTAGTAGAATGTGTGATTACGGTCTACTGTGAGTAGAATTAACCGAAAAACGCAGAAAATATAGGGGAAAGTAGGGTGGCTTTGCGAAATTTCTTGTACAAAGGGGAATCTGCGAAAGCACTACTCGCTGAACACGAAAAGAAAAAAGAAATGAAACGTGTGATGCGCCGTAGTTACTGCAAAAAATTAACCGACTACAAAAAAGAGAAAAGTACTTGAAGGATAAAACCTTCAAGGAGTCCTTGGCGGAGACGGTGGGATTCGAACCCACGGTACCGTGAGGGACAACTGATTTCGAGTCAGTCCCGTTATGACCACTTCGATACGTCTCCATATATATCGACTTGCATGTTGCAAGAAGATGTTTTATTAAATTTTTCTACACGGGACGTCCCGTTATGTCCTGTTGCGGTGCCCGAAAAAATCATCGCACTCGTCGGTGCTCGATTTTATTCGACCGCTGCCACTCCGTAGCCTTCGCTGTATCTGCCACCGGCAGCGCTCGGCAACGTCCCCACTTCGATACGTCTCAACTATTATAGTATTTTTATTTCAATTTGTAAAGAGAAAAATGTGTGATAAGTATTTACTTTTTGTCATAAGGGTTATATAATCATAACCAAAGACACCTGAATGAAATTCAGGTTGAGCTTTAACCAAATACAGAGTAGGCTTATCGGCGTGAAGTGCCCGGAAAACGGGGAGTTGTTTTCGGGACGAAGGGGTGTGTACGGCTCCGCGGTCGGTTTGCCGCATCCCGCTGATAATAGAAGGTTGCCTCCTATTATTCTGCGTGATAAGAAGGAGGTATTTTTATGTCAAAAAACAGTACAAAAATCAGAAATCTGGTATTTATTGCCATGCTTGTTGCAATCAACGTTCTCTTCTCAAGATATACCATGATTAACATTGGGTTGGATACGAAATTCTCTTTTGAAGTGATTGCAATTGCCTTTGCTGCATACGTCTACGGTATGGGTGGTGCTGTAATTGTTGCAGGTCTTGGTGACTTTGTCGGCGCACTTGTAAAGCCGTTCGGTCCTTACAATCCTGCATATACCGTGACTGCAATCATAACGGGACTTATATTTGCAATTTTTCTCTATAAGAAACTCAATATAGGCAGAATAATTGCTTCCGTACTTGCGTCACAAGTGCTTTGCAGTCTGCTTTTAAATAGTTTTTGGATAGCGCTTTTTTCCGGTACAAAAGAAACATTATGGCTGGCGTTTATTGGAAGGGTGTCAACCAGATTGACTCAGATTGCGATAATGACGCCTCTCAAAATAGTGCTTCTTATTCTTCTCGTACCTGTATTTAAACAGGCTGAAAAAATGATAAATAAAAGATAGAATAAAACCCCGAAAATTCTTTTTGCTCGGGGTTTGTTTAATAAGTACTGAAATATCACTTTTTTTGTGATATAATATAGATATCAAATTATATGAGGTACACCTATGCTTGAAAATAAATTGGGTATTATGTCTGCACCTGAACTTGCTGAAACTGAAGAAAAAATCAGTAAAAAGAAAGCACTTGAACTATTTGAAAATGGAATACTTGATAGGCTTGATGTGGGCACTTTTGAGTCACTAAAGATGATACATAAATATCTTTTCGGAGACATTTATGATTTTGCCGGTGAAATACGTTCTGTCAATATATCAAAGGGTAACTTTCGTTTTGCACCGCTGATGTACCTTGAAACGGCACTTGCAAACATTGATAAGATGCCACAAACTACTTTCGACGAAATAATCGAAAAATACGTTGAAATGAACATTGCTCATCCGTTCCGTGAGGGTAACGGCAGAAGCACACGCATCTGGCTTGACTGTATATTGAAAAAAGAAATTGGTATGGTAGTCGATTGGAGCAAGGTTGATAAAGAGGATTATCTTCTTGCTATGGAACGCAGCCCTATCAAAGATATCGAAATCAAGCATATATTAAAGAATGCATTGACAGATAAGATCAACGACCGTGAAGTCTATATGAAAGGCATTGACCACAGTTATTACTACGAAGGTTACACAACCTTCAAGATGGAGGAACTGTAGGTTGGGGAACAGCATTTAATCAACCGTGATTATAACGAAAATTGATGCTATATAATAAGAAATCGCACGGAATACCCGTGCGATTTTTTTAATTATTTATCACTGTCATGGGGTCGAGGGGAGTGCCGTCATCAAGAATTTCAAGGTGGAGGTGGGATGCTTCCGCTGATTCGGAAACTGCCGTTTCACCTACTGCACCGATGACGGTGAGTGCCGATATTTCAGCATCCTTGACACAGTCTGACGAGAGCGTGGGCGAGAGGTTGCAGTATCTGCTTATTTTGCCGTCATTATGCGTTATTTCGACAGTTACACCAAGCATATCGTCCTCGTAAACGTTAGTTACGACGCCGTCTGCCACCGCTTTTACGGGCGTGCCGACTGCGGCGGCAATGTCAACGCCCATATGTGTACGGTAGTCCATCATAGTGGGGGAGAACACAAGCACAGAATCCGAAAAGTCTGCCGATACGGTGCCGATAAGAGGCATATTGTACCAGACCTTTTTCTCTTTTTCAGGCTCTTTCGGAGCGGGTGCGGGAGTGGGTGTTTCTTCTTGCTTTTGCGGTTCGGGCTTCGGCTTTGATTCAACCACCTTCTCGCTGTTTATGACGCTTGTGTCGGGCAGGCTTAAATCGGGAACAGAATTTTCAAGTTCTTCAAGTGATGCACCGAGTCTGTTTGTCATAATTGTATATGTGGTTATGCCGACTGCCAGCGAAAGCACGGCAAGACAGATGTAAAATATACTTGCCGCTTTTACTCTTTTTTTCATATTAAAAACTCCAATCTTTATATTTCAATTGGAGTTTTCCCAAAAAAAGAGTCAGTTATGCCTTTTTATTAAGTTTTCTCTTGTTTCCTTTGACATCG
>JAZSCG010000025.1:0-2947 GCA_045602805.1 Feifaniaceae bacterium | reverse complement strand
CCCCTTCATAAAGTCCGAGACTGCCGTTTTTGAGAATGTAAATATCGTCACACAGCGACAGTTCGTAAACGTCGTGCGTTGCGATTATGACGATACCGTCACCTGCGGTAAAATCACGCAGATATGCGTATATCTTTTCTTTGCAGACGATGTCGAGTGCCGAGCACGGCTCATCAAGAAGCAATATCTGCGGATTGTGTGCAATGGCACAGCCGATTGAGAGGCGTATTTTCATTCCACCCGACATTTTGCAAACAGGCACCGTCAGAAATTCCGAAATCCCCAGCATCGCAAGGGCACCGTGTGAGAGCGAGGCCTCCATTTCTTTTTTAGTGTACCACAAACGCAGATTATCCCTTGCCGTCAGTTCATGCAAAAGAGGCGGGCTTTGAGGAACAAAGCCCACCTTTTCACTTCTCATTTCACTGTTGATAAGCAGGTCGGTACCGTCGCACATAAACGTGCCTTCCCCCCGTTGCAGACCGTTAAGCACGCTAAAAAGCGTCGATTTCCCGCTTCCGTTTTCACCGAGAATACCGATACACTGACCGCCGGTTGCCGAAAACGAAAGGTCTTTAAGCACCGTTTTCCTGCCAAAACTTTTGTTTATACCTGATACTGAAATATTCATTTAATAGTAGTTGTAGTAATCGTCGTAATAGTAATCGTCGTAGTAATCGTCATATCCGAAAAGTTCTTCATAAAGTGCATTGTAAAGATCTTCGGGCAGTACGTTTTCAAGTCTTTCAATAAGTTTATCGACATCAATGCTCTCCGACCACTTATCAATATCGTCGGTATCGCCCTTTATAACGTTGACGTTTGCCTCACGATTCTTTGCATCGACAACGAGCTTGGCAAAGGATGCACCCTCTAATCTGATGTCAATTGTAACGTTTGATTTCTTGTCATCGCAGTCAAAATCCATCACAAGTTCAAGTTCATCAAAATCGTATACGCCCATTTCATACAGCATATCCTCGCTGAGAAGGAGGCTGACTTTGCCTTTGAGTCTACCGTTTTCGGCAGCCTTGGTGTCAAAACTTTCCACCTTGACCGTCATAATGTCTTCATATTCCGTAACAAGTTTGTACTGCGCATCGACAATACCGTTTTTCTCCGTACCGCTGCCGCTTAATTTGAAGGCATAGTCTCCGAATTCAATACAGTATGCGGTAACGCCGAATTTGTCACCCTCCTGCACTTTAGCAACCATCAGGTCTAAATCATCCGCATCGGGAAGTGAGAATTCTGCGCCGACAATATTGAGAGAAGAGTCAACAAACGTAGTGAAAACGAAAACGTCTTCATTTTCATCTTCTTCGAGGAGATAGTCTATATCTTCTTTGAGGTATTCTATACCTTCATTTATTGCGTCGGTAAATTCCTCATAAAGTTGCTTGCCTTCAGGCATATCTTCACCCATACTTTCGGCATAGGCGCCTATTGCATCGGGCAGTGCGTAGATATAGTTTTTAAGTTCTTTACTTTCTTTAAGTTCTTCCAGAACAGCGATTCCCATTCTGTCGATGGTAAGCGTATCAATTCTTGCCGAAAGAGCGTCAACGTCCTGCGTCACGTAATCTGCCGAAAGCTTATGATCAAACTTTTCCACGTTGTTTATCTGCAGAAAAGCCTCTTTTATAAGTTCGGGAAGAATTGTTTTTACAAGTTTCTCATCGGGAAGTATTTTTTTCATAGCCTCCGTCATTTCAGCCGAAGACTCATAATCATAGTCCATATCGGCAAGATCCATCTCGCAGGCCATATCGGAAATACCGGGCATTTCCATAACGAGAACCTCTTTTTCAAGATCCACGTACATATTGAAGCCGATAAGTTCCTGTCCGTCATAGTTAAGACCAATACCGGCTGACATTCTGTCCGTCGATTCGGCATCAATCGAGTAATCGATTGAAATCTTGCCAAACTCGTCAACGCCGAGAAGCGCAGTAATCATCTCCTCTGACATTTCAAGTGAAATTTCACCGTCAACGCCTTCGCTCGCATTCACGGACTTATTGTATTCCGCATAGAAATCACCGTAAGTTTCCGTAAAATCGTCTGCAAACTTTGAATATGTATACTGTAACTGCTTTTCAGGTGATGCAAGACGCATAAACTGATCTTTCGCAAGGGCAACCGTACCGCCCACGGCTACGAGAGCCGCAATAACAATACAAAGTATCTTGGTAAGTTTTTTAGGCTTTTTAACGGAAGTTTCGGGCTGAGCCACAACTTCGGGCTGAGGCGCAACTTCGGGCTGAGGTGCAACTTCGGGCTGAGGTGCAACTTCGGGCTGAACTTCAGTTTCGGGCTGAATCGGGGCTTCAGAAACGGTCGAACCGCAATTAGCGCAGAAACGTGCTCCCTCTTCCAGTTTTGTTCCGCAATTTTTGCAATACATATTATTACCACCTTTCTTAAACTCATAAAGGGTTTAGTCAAGCCCTCCCCCATGGGAGAGGCTGTGCCATCGGCGATGGTGCGATGCAGATTGCTAAAAGCAATCGTTATTCACTACCACCTTATGCGATTTTCTTCATAAATTTCGCAAAATCAGACAAAGCTTAGTATACGACAGTCGCAAATCGCTTCTGCATTTCAACTCTGTCAGATCAAGTTTATCACACTACGGCTTCTTATTTCAACAATTTCCGACATATTCACGAAAAAGGCGGAATTTAAGTAACGGGCAAAAGTTTACCATTTACATAATTCGGGCAAATAACCGATTTCCGCACAAATGTTATTAACATTTTAAACAAAGTTATCAACAGTCCTCAAATCCTTTTGGCAAGTGGCTTTTTTGCAACTTTATCAAAATTATTAACAACTCCGCAAACGCAGTAAAACCGTTTTTGTAAATTTAGTTTCGAGGTAGACATAACCACACAAAAACGAAAAAATTGTAAAGGTTATTTTTATGTCGATTTAAGTAAAACCG
>JAZSCG010000024.1:0-2227 GCA_045602805.1 Feifaniaceae bacterium | reverse complement strand
CCGCCTTTTTTGACAAGCGATGCCACCACATCTGCCACAAGCCCGTATTCTTTGATTTTTTCTCTCATTGTAAAAAGGCGTGCCGAATACTTTGCGGCATCGGCAAAACGCTTGTTCAAAACACATTCTCCATGCTTAAGCGCATTTACCTCATACGAATTTACAACAGACAAAACATCGTTATAGTCTGTTAAGCTACCGTCGGTTTTACTGCGTTTTGAATTGTCAAAAGTTAAATATTTTTCTCTTTTGAAATCGCCTGAGGTGTACTCCCTGACAACATTTTCATGTTCCGCAGACACACACCATTTACCCACATTTTCATCGAAAAGCTTTGTGAGTATTTCATTCTCCGATTTCGCCATCCTGTGCTCTTTAAGCAGAAAAAGCCTCTCAAGGCATCTCTCCTGCGAAAATACCGCAAAACCGCAGGGAATGCCGCATTTCTCCAAAATATATGCCGTAATCCCATCGGGCACCGTGTATAGCGCATCTTCCCCCATTACGCCCTCACCCGTTTCATAGCAGAAAAGTTGATAAAGGCGCTCAAAAACCTTAAGATCCTTATTTTTTCGTATTACAATACTCATTTTTACCTCACGGACATATATTATTAATATCATTATAACACAATTGCACGTCTGATGTAATAATTGGAGAGTCTTATGAAAAAAATAACCGTTATTCTTTTAGCCTTGCTTATTTCATTTACTCTTTGCGCCTGCCGCAAGAGTGCGCTTTGCGGCAAATGGTATTCCCTGCAAAACGAAAATACCGTTATTTTTGATGAAAAAGGCAATTTTGAACTGCAATTCTGGGACGGAGATCTCATAAAAGGCACTTATGTTATTAAAAATCAGGAGGGAAACCTCTACACACTCACCCTTCGTGATAGCAAGGGGAGAGAGCAGGATACCCTCATTACAATAAACGGTAAGGAAATGACTATGCCAAACGGACTCTACCAAAAGCAATGAATGGAACTTAATTTTTATAAAATTAAATAAATTGTTGAAAATATTTTTTAATATGATACAATAATATCGCTGATAATTAAAACTTCATAGAGAGGAAGATGTAAAGATGGCAAAAAACAACATCGTTGATTGGAAGACAATCACAAATTTCGTAATCGATTCATTCGTTGGTTACGGTATTCCCAGAGAAGATGCTGAAATATGTGCAGACGTTCTTCTTGAATCTGATAAGAGAGGTATTGAATCACACGGTTGCAACCGTTTCAAGCCCGTTTACCTCGACAGAATCAAAGCAGGTATCCAGAATCCCGTTACTAACTTTGAAATAATCAAGGAAACTGAAACAACAGCTGTTGTCGACGGTCATGACGGTATGGGTCAGGTCATCGGCTACAAGGCAATGAAGATGGCTATCGAAAAGGCTAAGCAGTACGGTATGGGTATGGTTGTTGTACGCAACACCTGCCACTACGGTATCGCAGGCTACTACACATCAATGGCTACCAAGGCAGGCTGTATCGGTCTGACAGGTACAAATGCACGTCCCACAGTTGCTCCCACATTTGGTGTTGAGGGTATGTTCGGTACTAACCCCCTTACACTCGGCGTTCCCACAGACGAAGACTTTGATTTCAACTTTGACGGTGCTACTTCAACTTACCAGAACGGTAAGCTCGAATACTACGCTCGTCTTGACAAGGATGCTCCCGCAGGTGCACTTGTTAACCTTGAAGGTAACGCATACGTTGGTAAGTCTGCTGACGCACTCAAGGCAATGGCTCGTGGCGAGGCTGCTCTCTGCACTCTCGGCGGTCCCGGCGAAGAAGGCGCAGGCTACAAGGGCTACGGCTATGCTATGTTCGTTGAACTTCTTTCAGCAGTTCTTCAGGACGGTTCATACGGTAAGGCTCTCAGCGGTATTGGTGCAAACGGTGAAAAAGTTCCCTTCCACCTCGGTCACTTCTTCATCGCTATTGATACGGACCACTTCCTCGGCGAAGATGTCTGCAGAAAGAAGGCAGGCGACATCATCCGTGAAGTTCGCGGTGCACAGAAGGCTCCCGGTGCTGACAGAATTTACTCTGCAGGCGAGAAAGAGCATGATGTACGTCTGGCTCGTGTAGACGGTGTTCCGATAAACGAATCTGTTCAGAAGGAAATGATTGCTATTCGTGACGAACTCGGTCTTACACAGTATCACTTCCCCTTTGAAGACTAATATATAAACAAAAATGATTTGCGAGACTTCT
>JAZSCG010000023.1:0-5826 GCA_045602805.1 Feifaniaceae bacterium | reverse complement strand
GTAATGATAATTGACAGCAAAAAATATAACGGAATGTGTTCATGCGGTCATGAACATAAAATGACAACTGAATTTTGTGTTATCGAAGCAGGTTGTTTGAAAAATGCAGATGAATACATAAGCAAATATGACCTTAAAGGTCTGTCGGTTGCCATATACGATGAGAATACATACAAAGCCACCGAAGGAAGACATCCGAAGGCAGATGTGGAAATCGTTCTTCCTCCCGAAGGCTTACACGCTGACAATCACGGCGTTGCTCTGGCAATGGAAAAGATGCCCGAAAACTGCAATTATATGATTGCCGTAGGTTCAGGTACGATTCACGACATAACACGTCACTGTGCTTACACAAAAGGCGTTCCCTTCGTGTCATGCCCGACTGCCGCAAGTGTTGACGGTTTCTGTTCTTCAGTTGCCGCAATGACTTGGGACGGATTTAAAAAGACGTTTGAAGCAGTTGCACCCAAAATTGTAATAGCTGACCTTGACGTTATATCAAAAGCACCTATGTTTTTGACTAATTCCGGTTTTGGCGATATGATTGGTAAATTCATAGCCTTAACTGACTGGAAAATAGCTCACCTGCTGACAAACGAGTATTTCTGTAATTCAATTCACGATATGACTTTAGAAGCTACAAAGTCTGTTGCAGAAAGTGCACTGGAAATAAAAAACGGCAATATCGTTGCTTACGAAAAACTGACGTACGGTCTTTTAATGTCAGGTCTTGCAATGCAGATGTTAGGCAATTCACGTTGCGCTTCAGGTGCAGAACATCACATCTCACACATAATCGAAATGCAGCCTGAAGGTCTGGGCGTATCTTCTGATGCATTACACGGTGAAAAGGTGGGTGTCGGCACACTTTTAGCCTGCAGAGAGTACCACAAAATCAAATCAGATGAGAGCATTGTATGGAACGACTATTGTCAGGCAAGCACCGAGTACATCTCGGCGATGTTCGGTGAAAGACTGAGCGATGCTATAATCGCTGAAAATGCAAAGGATTGCTGTGTCGGCATAACGGCAAAAATGATGGCTGACAATCGTGAGGCAATATGCGATATCATTGCTTCCGTTCCGACTTATGAAGAATTATTAAAAACGTATGAGGCACTCGGCGTAAAATCCACACTCAGCGATATTGAAGTAGCAGAAGAAAAGCTTGATACCATTCTCGAATATTCACCGCTTGTGCGTAACAGAATTACCCTTATGAGACTTCGCAGAGCAATAAAAAAATAATTGAATGAAAAACGGCGTGTAAAAACTACACGCCGTTTTTATTCAGTCTTTTTTGCATTTTTCACCAATGGAGTTAATATACTTTTTACAGAGGTGAAAAATATGAGGTTATTTATTTTAAAACGCAAATTTCTTGTTCCCATATGCGGTATATTTCTGGCTATCGGCATAGCCTGCATGGCAGGAATGTCAGGCTCGGACAGCGCACAAACGGCCGCTATGAAGCGTGAAGTTCCCATTTATTGCGTCGCAACTGACGATAAAAAGGTTGCGCTCAGCTTCGATGCGGCATGGGGTAACGAGGACACCGAGCTTCTTATTGATATTTTAGGAAAAAATAATGTTCCTGCGACATTTTTTGTCGTCGGAGAATGGGTTGACAAGTATCCCGAAAGCGTAAAGGCACTCTCCGATGCGGGACACGACATAATGAACCATTCAGACACGCATCCGCATATGCCGAAACTGTCGGCAGAACAGATGATAAATGAAATCAGTAATTGCAATTCCAAAATTGAATCGGTAACAGGAAAATGCCCCACTCTTTTCAGGATGCCTTACGGTGATTATGATAACCTTTCCGTAAAAACTGTCGGTGAACTTAATATGTACCCTATTCAATGGGACGTCGACTCACTTGACTGGAAGGGGCTTTCTGCAGATGAAATATGCAAAAGAGTGACCTCAAAAGTCAAAAACGGCTCCATAGTGCTCTTCCACAATGCCGCAGAAAACACACCCGCCGCACTCCCACAAATTATCGAAACCCTTAAAAATGACGGCTATGAGTTTGTAAAAATCGCCGACCTTATTTATAAAGACAATTACACCATCGACAATGCAGGTGTGCAACAAAAAAACTCCTATGATGAGTCATAGGAGTTTTTATTTAATTAAACTTACTTGCCGAGTGCAAGTTTTACCTTTTCGATAATGCCCTCTGCATTGAGTTTGAACATATCAAGAAGTGCTGCTGCGCTTCCGCTTCTGCCAAATTCATCGTTTACGCCGAGACGGACAACCTTTACGGGACATTCTTCTGCAAGAACTTCACATACTGCACCGCCGAGACCGCCGATAACGTTATGTTCTTCCGCCGTTACTACAACACCTGTCTTCTTCGCATATTCAACAAGAAGTTCCTTATCGATAGGCTTGATTGTGTGTATGTTGATAACTGCAGCATCAATACCTTCCTTGAGAAGCTCTTCTCTTGCCTTGAGTGCTTCGCATACAAGAAGCCCTGTTGCAACGATAGTTACATCCTTACCGTCTGCAAGAACAACGCCCTTGCCGGGAACAAAGTTATATGTTGCTTCATCATTGATTACCGGAACTGCATATCTGCCGAAACGAAGATATACGGGACCGTCAATATCAAGTGCAGCCTTTGTTGCAGCAGCAGCTTCTACTGCATCACAGGGGTTGATTATTGTCATACCGGGAATCGTTCTCATAAGAGCAATATCTTCATTACACTGATGCGTTGCACCGTCTTCACCGACAGATATACCCGCATGAGTTGCACCTATCTTTACGTTGAGATGAGGATAGCCGATAGAGTTTCTTACAGCATCAAAAGCTCTGCCTGCCGCAAACATTGCAAATGTACTTGCAAATACGGGAGTGCCTGTTGTTGCGATACCTGCCGCAACACTCATCATATTACCTTCTGCAATACCGCAATCCAAAAATCTTTCGGGACAAGCCTTCTTGAATACGCCTGTCTTTGTTGCTGCCGCAAGGTCAGCATCCATTACATAGAAATCTCTTTCAGTTGATAAGTCACAAAGGGCTTTACCGTAAGCCTCTCTTGTTGCTATTTTATCTGCCATAATTACGCCTCCAATTCTGCACGCTGTGCCTTGAGTTCAGCCATAGCCTGTTCATACTGCTCATCGTTGGGGGGATTACCGTGCCAGCTTACATTATTTTCCATAAACGAAACGCCCTTACCCTTTACAGTATTTGCAAGAATTGCTGTGGGTTTGTCTGTACATGCTCTTGCCTTAGCAAATGCATCGTCTATCTGGTCAAAATCGTGACCGTCAATAGTAATTACGTTGAAATTGAAAGCTTCAAACTTCTTGTCAACAGGCTTTGAAGACATAACTTCGTCTGTTGAACCGTCTATCTGAAGACCGTTTAAGTCAACGATAACGCAGAGATTGGTAAGATTATAGTGTGCCGCAAACATAGTCGCTTCCCAGATCTGACCTTCTTCGATTTCACCGTCACCTACTGCGCAATATACTCTGTATGATTCGCCCTTCTTCTTTCCGGCGATAGCCATACCGCAGGCTGATGATAAACCGAGACCGAGTGAACCCGTTGTCATATCAACACCGGGAATCTTCTTCATATCGGGATGTCCCTGAAGAATACTGTCGGGCTTTCTGAGTGTCTTAAGTAAATCCTTTGAGAAAAATCCCTTCTCCGCAAGTGTTGAATAGAGTGCAGGTGCAGTATGTCCCTTTGAAAGAACGAATCTGTCACGGTCTGCCATCTTGGGATTTGTGGGATCTACGTTCATTTCCTTGAAATAGAGATACGTCAAAATATCGGTTATTGACAGTGAACCGCCCGGATGACCCGACTTTGCACTGTGAACGCCTGTGATTACTCCCTGACGAATCTCATTGGCAATGATTTGCAGTTGTTTTTTTTCTTTGCAATCCATGTAAAAATCCTCCATATTTTATATTGAATTTAAAAATTCATTAAACCATTCAGGCGGCGGTGTACAAAATTCCATATATTCGCCGCTTATGGGGTGATTAAACCCTATCAGTGTAGCATGCAGGCACTGCCCTGCAAGCCGTTTATCTGATTTTCCGTACACGGGGTCCCCGGCTATCGGATGATGTATGTATGCACTGTGTACCCTTATCTGATGCGTACGCCCCGTTTCAAGTGTACACCTGACAAGTGTATACCTGTTAAAACGCTCCTCAACCTGAAAATGAGTCACGGCATTTCGACCTGTCGGGTCAACAGCCATCTTTTTGCGGTCTTTTTTACTGCGTGCTATCGGTTTATCTACTGTAAAGTTATCTTCCTTTACATTACCGCAAAGCACCGCAAGATACTGTCTTTTAAAACTGTGCTCTTTTATCTGCTCTGCAAGACCTTTATGTGCTTCATCATTCTTTGCCACTATCAGCAGACCGCTTGTATCTTTATCAATTCTGTGAACTATACCCGGTCTTATAACGCCGTTTATACCCGAAAGGCTGTCACCGCAATGTGCCAGAAGCCCGTTGACAAGCGTCCCGTCAGGATTACCTGCGGCAGGATGAACCACCATACCCTGAGGTTTATTCACCACAAGCAAATGCTCATCCTCATACAAAATATCAAGATGCATTTCCTGCGGTACCGCCTCAAGCGCAACGGGTGGGGGTACGTTTACCTTTACAGCCTGCCCTACTGCAAGTCTGTAATTTTTGCTTCTCGATACCCCGTCTACGGTAACGTCACCCTGCTCGATTAGCTTTACCGCTGCACTTCTTGTAATAGAATCAATACCGTCTGCAATAAACGCATCAAGTCTGACACCGTCCGTATCACAGATTAAACCGTATTCATTTTCCATTCTTATCCTCTTTGCCTTCGATAAATACCATATATATTATAAGACAAACTGCACCTGCTGTCAAAGCTATATCCGCAACGTTAAACACGGGAAAATCGATAAGTTTAATGTAGAACATATCCACAACTTCGCCCGTTCGCACACGGTCAATAAAATTGCCTGCCGCACCGCCGAGAATAAGTGCCATTGACCAGCTAAAAAGCCTGCTGTTTTTGTATTTTGACTTATAAAGCATATAAAGTATTACGACAAAACTTATTACCGTAATTACCACAAACGTCCACCGTCTGCCTTCAAGGATACCCCAGCTTGCACCTTTATTCGTGGTGAAATTCAAGTGGAATATTCCGTCAAGAATCGGTATGTCACCGACAGGCTTTAAGTATCTGACTGCCGCAAACTTCGATATCTGGTCTGCGGCAATCACTATTACAGCAATTAACAACCAAAGCATATTAAAAATCTTCCGTTACGACTGCCGCACATCTTGAGCAAAGTGTACTGTGTTCGCCGTGTGAGCCGGTTCCGTGACCGTACTTCCAGCATCTTTCACACTTTTCGCCTTCAGCCTTTTCAACCTTTACGAAGATGCCTTCATAGCGTTCGCACTTACCGCCGTCTGTACCCTTATTAACTTCAACTTCCGAAACGATAAGAAGTGCCTCAAGGTCTTCACCCTTATCTGCAAGGAATTCATATTCCGCATCGTCACACGAGATGACTACTTTTGCTTCAAGAGGCTTACCGATGAGTTTTGCCGCCCTCGCTTCTTCAAGGAAGGGGTTGATATCGTCACGAACTGCAACAAGCTTATCCCATGCAGCCATTTCGTCAGCCGTAAGTTCATACTCCGTATACTCTGCATTTGCAACGTTGAAAAGAACGTTTCTTGTGTCATCGTCCTTCGCATGAGGCATTGCTGACCAGTTTTCATCAGCAAGTCGGAGGCCAAGCGGTCTTAGGAAGACAACCTTCCTGGTCAA
>JAZSCG010000022.1:0-2533 GCA_045602805.1 Feifaniaceae bacterium | reverse complement strand
CGCCGAGGAGGCCGAGAAGTATACAAATCTCACAGTCTACCGGGATATCACCGTCGTTTTCATAGACGTGTGCATCGTAACCAAGGGAAGAAAGTCTTTCACATTCGGCTTCATATTCCTCTTTTGTGAGACTCTCACCGTTTTTGTGTGTTAATTTAAGGCAGTGGATAAGACGGGCAACGTCGCTTGACTCCTCTTCAAGTGTACCGCCGGCAGCCATGCCGTCTTCAACGTAACTTAGTGACGAATCTGCAAGGTAGTTTTCAAGTTTTGAACTGTATGCCGTCGTTTTCTCCTTAAAATCCTGCGTCTCAACTACGCTGTTATCGGCGGTTTTGGCACCGATTTTTGCAAAAGGAACGGCAATTATTACAACAAGCAGAATACAGGCAGCAACGGCGGAAAGGGGGTAAACTACGTGCTTTTTAGAGGGCTTTGCAAGGGCTACGCCGTCAATGATCTTCTGCTCAAGGTCGGGTGAAAATTCAATACTGTCGACCTGAGCGATATAGTCATTTTTATTCAAGCGTATCACCTCCAAGCATAGATTTTAAGAGATTTCTGCCCCTGTCAAGCTGTGAACCGACGGTGGCAGGCTTTTTGCCGAGAATTTCGGCAATTTCTTTTATGGAATATCCCTCGTAATAGTACAGATGAAGGGGGACTCTGTATTTTTCATCGAGGGAAAGAAGGGCGAAAAGAAGCTCCTTGTCATCGCTGACGGGCTGTGTGCCGACAGAATCGGGCATTTCACTTCTTCTGGATATCCAACTGCTTTTCAAATGATTTTTACATTTGTTGACAGTTACCCGTATGAGCCATGCTTTCAGATGCTCGTCGCTTTCAAAGGTTTTACCGCTGCTCATAAGCGCAATAAAGACCTCCTGCGCAATATCCTCCGCATCGGGAACGTTTTTTGTATATGTATATGCAACTTTTGCGACGGTTCGTGCAAAAGTGCTTACAGCATACGAAATATCCATTTTTTCACCCCTTCTTTTTACCATCACTTGCACGGACCTGATATGGTCTAAAAAGGTAAATTTTGATTGAAACTGCGTAAAATCCCTTGAAAATACACAAAGTATTATCTGCGGAATTTTACTTGTTTGAATCTAAAATTTCCAGTTTTTATACTCTGCGACCCAATGGTGTAATGATTTTTGATTTATCAAAAATCTTCCGAAATTCCGAATTCCGAATTTTGAGTACAGGGCATATCCGGCTCGTGAAAGTGCTGGTACTAATAACACAATTAAAAGTGGAAAAATTTTGCAAAAATAATAAAAAAAGCGGTTGGAAACCATCCAACCGCCGTTTTGTTTCTTTATTTAACTATGTCGCCGTAAACCTGACCTGCAACGCCTGCTGCGTTTGCTTCGTCAGTATCGATGTGCATTGCAAGCGCATAAGTATCGCTCACTCTGACTACGGTGTTGTCGAAAACAAGCCCTCTCGGACCGCCGACTTTTACAGAAACGATGTCCTTATCCTTAACGCCGTATTCTGCAGCGTCTGCAGTCGTCATATGAATGTGACGCATTGCGGCAATAGCACCCTCTGCAAGGTCAACCTCACCTGCAGGGCCTACGAGCTTAACGCCTGCGCTGCCCTTCGTGTCACCGCTTTCTCTTACGGGAACGGCGATACCGAGCGCTCTTGCATCGGTATATGAAACTTCAACCTGTGTTGCGCTTCTTACGGGGCCGAGAATTGACATCTTGAGTTCGCCCTTGGGGCCTACAACTGCAACCTTTTCTTCACAAGCGTACTGACCGGGCTGTGAAAGCATCTTTTTAACAGTGAGTTCATAACCCTTGCCGAAAAGCTTTTCAAGATCTTCCTGTGATACGTGCACGTGACGTGCGGAAACTTCAACTAAAAATGACATAAATATATCTCCTTAAGAATTTATTACTATATAAATATTCTAATACTTTTGGCAGAAATTTGCAATATCTCATAAAAGTTTTCCGTGTATTGCGAGATTGCCGTTTTCGGCTTCGATTAAAATAAAGGTTTTTTTGCCCGTCCTGCAACCCGAAGCGGTACCGGGATTTGCAACCCATAAATCACCCTGCTTTTCGATAAGCGGGAGGTGGGTGTGACCGAAAAGTGCGGCGTCTGCACCAAGCTCTTTCGCGCGTTTGACAAGACGCTCCGTTCCGCCTTTTACACCGTAGGTGTGTCCGTGACATATGAACAGTTTGCAGCCGCCTATCTCAAAAAAATCCTCCTTCGGATAGTCGCCGAGCGTAAAATCGCAGTTGCCTGCAACCTGTCTTACGGGAAGCCCCGTGCATATTGAGGCGAGCAGATCACCGTCAGCAATATTGTCACCGAGATGGATGACCATTGCGGGATCGTATTTTTGTACGGCATCGACCATACGGCCGACAAGACCGTGTGTATCTGAAAAAACAAGAATCTTCATACCTCTATTATAATATACAGTGTTACTATTTTCAAGACGGGCATATACTGTAAAAGAGGAGTGGTGTATATGAACGACAAGACACAAGCTATATTAAAT
>JAZSCG010000021.1:0-12300 GCA_045602805.1 Feifaniaceae bacterium | reverse complement strand
ATTCTGTCAAAATATATTTCACTCTCAACAAGTTCCCTGAATGCAGGATGATAAGGTCCTGCAACCATAGTATCATCAAAATCTTTTTCAGCATTAAGACCGAGTTTTATTATAGAAATATTTCTGCTTTCAAAGAAAATGTACAACTGCTTACAAAGTGCAATAGCCTCATCCAGACTCTGCGGTGTGTACTCACCCTTTTGATACGCCTCATTCATTTTTGTGTTTTTAAACACTATGGCAGGATAAACCCTCACAGCCGTCGGATTAAGCGATGCTATCATTTCGGCTGTTTTAATATCCTTATCGGCAGTTGAACCGGGCAGACCCGTCATCATCTGTAAAACTAATTCTATCCCATTCTCAGAGATAAGTTTTGCGGCATTGTATGTATCTTGTGCACTGTGCCCTCTTTCACATATGTCAAGCACTTCATCATCCATAGACTGTGCACCGAGTTCTATTGCCGTAACACTGTATCCCGAAACAATATCCATTATTTTCTCGTCAATACCGTCAGGTCTTGTAGAAAAACGTATACCGTGAAGTTTATGCATGTCAACAAGTCTTTGAGCGCAGTCAAGGTACTCTCTCATATTTTTTTCGCTTATACAGGTAAAACTGCCACCAAAAAAAGCAATTTCAAGTTCATCTGCCGTACGTGACTTCAAAGCCTCATTAACTGCAAGTTCAATGTCTTCACTTGTCGGCATTTTTGAAGATGCCGCTATCGCATTTTGGTTGCAAAAAGTGCACTTATGATGACATCCCATATGCGGTATAAAAAGAGCAATACTTTTAACCCTTTTTTCACACATCGGTTTCACCCATAAGCGTAAGTGCAGCTTTTGCCGCATGCTGTTCAGCATCCTTCTTACTGTGCCCTATGCCCCTGGCAATCGGATTGGAGTCAAGAAGCACCTGTGCTTCAAACCTTTTGTCGTGGTCAGGGCCGCTTTCCCCGATAATTTCGTAAGCAAGCGTTACAGATCTGTTCTTTTGAACTATTTCCTGAAGTCTTGTCTTATAATCATCATTTGAGCAATGTACTATCGCCTCATCTACCGCCTTTATTATTCTGGGCTCATATACTCTTTTGACAGCTTCAAAACCCCCGTCAAGGTATACTGCCGCCATAACCGCTTCATAAGCATCAGACAGAATAGAATCACGGAAATTGCCGTGTTGTCCGAGTTCACCTTTTCCGCACTTAATATTGCTGCCCAGATCTATCTCTCTGGCAAATACAGCAAGCGACTTTTCACACACAACCGATGCCCTTGTCTTTGTCAGGACTCCTTCAGGATACTGAACATATTTCTTATAAAGATACTCAGCCGTGATGAGTGAGAGTACCGAATCTCCGAGAAACTCAAGACGCTCATTACTCTGTACACCGCTTTTTTTGCATTCATTCACATAAGAAGAATGCGACAAAGCCATATCAAGAAGTGCTTTATTATTAAATTTATACCCAAGTCTCTCTTCAAAAGACGTCATACTTTCACCTCATTAAAAAACAAGACCGCTTAAAGCGGTCTCTGTTGTCAGTTTTTATTGGAAATATATTCAGCAACATCACCGAGTGTAGTGAAGTTTTCAACATCCTCGTCATCTACCGTAATATCAAATTCATCTTCGATGCCCATAAGGAGTTCAACCATATCAAGTGAGTCGATATTCAATTCTTCAAATGTAGTATTTGCAGAAAGGTCCATCTTTTCCATGCCGAATCTTTCAGCAGCCATTGAAATAAGTTTTTCCAATACCATTTATATCACCTCATCTCTTTTAAATACTAAAATGATAATATATACATTACATCGTTATGTCAAGAGTCAATTTCACTTTTAGGCATACTTTTTTCAATTGTTTCAACAATTCCCGCATTCACAAAATTCATTGCCTGTCTTACAGCACTTTCAAATCCCTTAGCATCAGAGTTACCGTGTGCCTTTATAACAGGCATTGAAATGCCAAGCAGAGGTGCCCCACCGTACTCAGATGCATCCATCCTCTTTTTAAGGTCATTAACACTACCCTTAACAACAAGAGCTGCAAGTTTATTTTTTAATGATGAAAGAAAAATCCCCTTTATTTCTTTCATTATCATCTTTGCAGTACCTTCCATTGTCTTCAAGAAGATATTACCGCTGAAACCGTCAGCAACAAGCACGTCACATCCGCCCATAACATATTCTTTGCCTTCGATATTGCCGATATAGTTTATATGTTCTGTTGTTTTAAGAAGTTCATTTGCCTGCTTATGTACATCTGTTCCCTTTGAATCTTCCGTACCGTTGTTAAGAAGTCCCACTGTAGGATTATCAATACCAAGCATCGGTGCGGCATATGTACTGCCCATAACCGCAAACTGCTGTAAATACTCAGGTTTACAGTCAACATTTGCACCGCAGTCGAGCAAAAGTGATGCACCTTTAGCTGTAGGTATTACCGTTGCAAGAGCAGGTCTTTTTATCCCCTTTATCCTTCCTACAATCAGAGTAGCCGCTGTAAGAAGTGCACCGGTACTGCCTGCGGAAACATAAGCATCCCCCATACCTTCTTTAAGAAGACGTGCACCGACAACAAGTGATGAATCCTTTTTGCTTCTTACAGCTTTTACAGGCTCATCATGCATTGTAATAAGTTCTGTTGTGTTTACTATTTCCACTCTTTTATCATTGAGACAATATTCACGTATTACTTCTTCTATCTTCTGCTTATCACCGGTAAATAATATCTCAAGATCATATTTTTCAGATGCAGAAATTGCCCCTTTGATTATTTCAACAGGAGCATTGTCCCCTCCAAATGCATCTACAATGATTTTCATATTGTTTCCTCCGATGCGGACAGAACCTCGCCAAGCTTTGCAAGTGCCCTTTCCGCAAGTTTCGTATTTTTATCTTTTTTGCCTTTGAATTTAAAATCAGGTGATTTCATTATGCCGAAATTCACGTTCATAGGTTGAAAATCGCCGACAGAACCGCTGCTGATATAGTGCGGTAATGCACCTATTGCCGTTTCATCGGTGAAATCAAGCATTTCCTTGCCTACGGCGTATCTGTACGCATTTATACCGCAAACAAGACCCGATGAAGCCGACTCAATATAACCTTCAACACCCGTCATCTGTCCTGCAAAAAACAAGTTGGGATATGCGTTTGCCTGATAAAATTCGTTTAGTTTCCCCGGTGAATTTATATATGAATTTCTGTGCATAACACCGTATCGAAGAAACTCTGCATTTTCAAGTCCGGGTATCATAGAAAATACCCTTTTTTGTTCGCCGAACTTAAGATGTGTCTGAAATCCCACTATATTATACATAGTACCTTCACGATTATCTCGTCTCAGCTGAACAACGGCATACGGATCTTTACCCGTTTTGGGGTCAGGCAGTCCGACAGGTTTGAGCGGTCCGTATCTCATCGTGTCCTCACCGCGTTTTGCCATAACTTCAATGGGCATACATCCCTCAAAAACCTTGCCCTGTTCAAATCCGTGAAGTTCTGCAGTTTCCGCAGAAATCAATGCATTGTAGAATGCAAGATACTGCTCTTTATCCATCGGGCAATTAATATAGTCAGGTGTTCCCTTACCGTAACGTGATGCAAAATACGTAATATCTGTATCAATGCTCTCAAAAGCTACTATCGGTGCTGCCGCATCAAAAAAATGCATATTCTCCTGACCAAGCAATTCAGATATTTTTTCAAAAAGTCCGCCTGTAGTAAGCGGTCCCGTTGCGACAACAGTCAGCTCTTCGGGATTTAACGAACACACTTCACCTGATATAAATTCAATATTAGGGTCATTTTTTATTGCTTCGGTAACAAAATCAGAACACGCCTGTCTGTCTACAGCAAGTGCACCGCCTGCCTCAACCTTTGTAGCATCTGCTGCCTTCATTATAAGAGAGTCAAGCCTGCGCATTTCTTCCTTAAGCAAACCGACTGCATTTTCCACATTTCCTGCACGCAAACTGTTTGAACAAACAAGTTCAGCAAAACCCTCGTAGCTGTGTGCGGGGGTAAATTTCGCAGGCTTCATATCATACAGTTTTACCTTCATTCCCCTTTTAGAGAGCTGATATGCCGCCTCACAGCCTGCAAGTCCTGCGCCGATTACTTTAACCGTATCAGTCATTTTTACCTCCTGTACAAGACTCATTTGAGCATACAAGAGTAAACTTCCCCTTAAAGCCCATCTTTTTAAGAAGTACGCTTCCGCAAGCTTCGCATAGTTTGTCAGTCGGCTCATGCCAGGTCATAAAATCACATTTAGGCGCATCACTGCAGCCGTAATACTTGTTTCCGTTTTTTGAAAATTTAAGCAATATTTCATTACCGCATTTGGGGCATTTTGCACCTGTAGGATATGTTATTGCTTTAGTATTTTTGCAATCCGGATAATTGGGACATGCAAGGAATTTTCCGAAACGTCCTGTTTTTACAACCATCTTTGCACCGCAAAGTTCACACACAACGTCGCTCTCCTCATCAGGAATTTTAATTCTTCCCGATTCCTTGTCGTCTTCTATCTTCTTTTTAGAAACCTCAAGGTCATCATTAAAGCCTCTTACAACTTTAATCCAGTCCTCACTGCCCTCTTCAATCTTATCGAGTGCAAGTTCCATATTTGCGGTAAATTCAGTATCCACTATATTGGCAAATTTATCACACATATATTCGGTGGTAATAGTACCAAGCTGTGTAGGTTTAAAGAGTTTACCGTCTTTAACAACATACTCTCTCTGCAAAATTGTGGATATGGTAGGCGCATATGTGCTCGGTCTGCCTATTCCGTTTTCTTCGAGAGTCTTAATAAGAGATGCTTCGGTATATCTTGACGGCGGTTGTGTAAACTTCTGTTCATTTGAGATGTTATTCAACGTAAGTCTGTCATCATTTACCAGTTCGGGAAGATCGGTTACGTGGTCATCTTCAGGCTTGTCAGGTCTCTCATAGACTGCCGCATAACCTTTGAAAATTACTCTCTTTCCGTTCGCCTTAAAAAGATACTTACCGTCAGCTGTTATATCCACTGCAACTGTGTCAAAAACTTCCGATGCCATCTGACAAGCTATATATCTGTCCCAGATAAGTTTATATAGTCTGTACTGATCATGATTTAAATTCTTTCTGACATTTTCAGGACAGTATTTTGCAGATGTGGGTCTTATCGCTTCATGCGCATCCTGAGCACCGTTTTTAGTCTTATAATGTCTTGCCGTCTTGGGCAGATAGTCATTGCCATACTTCTGTACAATATAATCTCTGGCTTCTTTTATGGCATCTTCAGAAAGACGCAAAGAGTCAGTTCTCATATAGGTGATAAGACCTGTCAGTCCCGCACCGGGAATATCTATACCTTCATAGAGTTGCTGTGCTATCTGCATAGTACGCTTTGACGACATATTAAGTAGTCGTGAAGCATCCTGCTGCAAGGTTGACGTTGTGAATGGCGGTGCGGGATTTTTG
The DNA here is from genome assembly GCA_045602805.1 of Feifaniaceae bacterium. Taxonomy (GTDB): domain Bacteria; phylum Bacillota; class Clostridia; order Oscillospirales; family Feifaniaceae; genus RGIG6165. Next base: position 6,814 of record JAZSCG010000021.1, on the reverse strand, counting down.
GATTTCTTCTCATTTTTAACCTTTGTAACTTTCCAGTCAGCATTCTTAACGGCATCTGTAATCTCTTTTGCACGTTCGCCTTTCTTTACAGTCTCCTTCTTGCCACTTTGACCGTGATATCTTGCCGTAAATTCATTTTCTTCTTTACTAAGAAGCGCCTCAATATGCCAATATTCCTGAGGAACAAATGCATTTATTTCATTTTCTCTGTCCACAATAAGTTTTGTTGCAACAGACTGTACTCGTCCTGCCGAAAGACCTTTTCTTATCTTTCTCCACAGAATGGGGCTTATGCCGTAACCCACAAGTCTGTCAAGAACTCGTCTTGCCTGCTGTGCATTGACAAGATCCATATTTATTTTTCTCGGATTAGCAACACCTGCAACAACAGCACTTTTTGTTATTTCATTGAATGTTACTCTGACCTTTTCATTAAGATCTATTCCAAGCAGGTTTGCAAGATGCCACGAAATAGCCTCACCTTCACGGTCAGGGTCAGTTGCCAGAAAAATCTTTTTGGCAGATTTCGCTTCTTTTTTCAATTCACTTATAAGTGACGACTTTCCTCTGATCGAAATATACTGAGGCTTGAAATCATTTTCAACATCAATGCCAAGTTTGCTTTTCGGCAGATCTCTGATATGTCCCATTGATGCTACAACTTTATAATTGGAACCGAGATACTTTTTTATAGTTTTGGCTTTCGCCGGTGACTCAACAATCAAAAGATTTGACATTAGGTAACTTCCTCTTCAACAAATTATTTTATACGGTAATTTCCGTTAATTTTTAATACATAGCCCTTCATTTCAAGCAATGACAAAGCACTCATCAAAATATGTGCAGGATACCCAAGTTCTTTTGCAAGATTTTCAAATGATATTCCGTCACCTTTCTGTATTGCAGTATAGACGGTTTTTTCATTTTCAGTCATAACAAAATCACTGGCTTTAACAACATTTTCACGTTTTAATGTCTTTTTAACTTCAGGCTTTGCTATTATGGGTTTATCCATTTGCCGTACCTGTTTTATCATTTTATCGGGGTATACACCCATGTATTCCTCAATTATATCAAGTGCACAGGTTACAGGCTTTGCACCGTTCTTGATAAGATTATTTGAAAGGGTAAACAAATAGACATCACCCGGCACCACAAAAATATCCTTATTCTGCGATATGGCATGTGTGACAGTAAGTGACGTACCGCTATGTTCAGCCGCCTGCACCACAATTACGCCGTCAGCAATGCCGCTGATAAGCCTGTTTCTCGGATTAAAATTTTCTCTGTTTGCAGAAACACCGGGTGGATATTCACTGATAATTCCACCGCTTGTCATCACAAAGTCTGCAAGTTCAGTATGTTCAACCGGATATATTTTATCAAGACCTCTTGCTAAAAATCCCGTAGTTACACCCTGCGACATAAGTGCGGCCTTGTGTGCAACGGAATCAATACCGTAGGCAAGACCGCTGACAATAATAAAACCGTTGTCAGCAAGTCCACGAACAATCTCATCAGTTACACGACGGGATGAATCTATCGGATCTCTCGCTCCAACAACAGATATAACGATATTATTGTCAAAATCCGGTAATTTCCCTTTGGTATATAACACCACGGGAGGCTGATAAAGCTGTCTGAATTTAGATGGATAATTGTCATCCTCAAAAGTGATTATATCAATATTCAGGTGTTTACATTCTTCAATTACTTTTTCTGCATTTTTGAGAGATTTATCCGAAAGAAGTTTTTTATCTGTTCCTCTTAAATACTGCAGTTCACTGTAGTCTTCTTTTTCATATACATCTGCTATTGTACCGCAGTCCTCAACAAGTTTTACAAAAAATGGCATATTCTGTCTGTATTTGAGTGTGAGCCACAAATACAGAAGTGCATTATCCGTCATTTACACATCTCCCAAATCAAAACCGACGCTGCCGCCGAAGCATTAAGCGATTCTGTGATTCCTTTCATAGGGATATAAACCCTTTTATCACATTTTGAAATAAATTCTCTGCTAAGTCCTTTACCTTCGTTGCCGACGGCAACTGCAGATTTTGCATCGAAAGAAACCTCATCTACAGGAGATGCAGTATCATCAAGCACAGCCGCATAGACCGCTATCTTTTCTTTTTCAAAAAACTCAAATGCGTCATCTGTATTTTGGAATTTAATTACAGGCATACGAAGTGCAGCCCCCATTGCAGAGCGCATAACCTTGCCCGAATATCTGTCGGGTGCACTTCCCACAACACACACTGCATCTACACCCATTGCTTCTGCAGTTCTAATCACAGTTCCGAAATTTCCGGGATCCTGTATATTTTCAAGAATTACCAATTTGTTAAGCTTATCCGGTTTAATGTCCTGAAACTCAAAAACAGCAGCTATACCCTGCGGATTCTCCGTTTCGGTAATTTTCCCAAACACCTTGTCATTTACGGTATAAGCGCCGTTTTGAAGATATGACGCATATTGCGCACTCTTACTTTCAAGCACAAAGCAGTCTATCATCTCGTATCCGCATTTTACGGCTTCATCAATCAATTTTTCGCCCTCAAGCAAAAATGCACCGTGTTTTTTTCTGCCTGATGAAGTTTTCAAAGAGGATGCAATCTTAACTCTTACATTTTCAAGACTTGTGATTAACATATCACACATCCTTTAATCAATTATTTTTTCTATATGCACATCATCGCCCACTATTGCAAGTATGCAATCCTTTTCCAGCGGTTGCCTGGGGTCAACATTCACCTGTGCATTATCCCCATTAATTATTGCGATGACATTTACACTGTACTTTGCTCTGACGTTAAGTTCAGCAAGAGACTTGCCTACCCATTTTTCAGGGCACCTTATTTCTACTACCGCCGCATTCCCCGCAAGTTCGATATAATCATGAACTTTATTCATTGAAAGAAGCTTTGCCATTCTGATACCCATGTCTTCTTCGGGAAAAACAACCCTGTCAGCGCCTATCTGTTTTAAGAGTTTTGCATGTGTAGCACTTTTTGCCTTTGATATTATTTTTTTTACACCAAGTTCTTTTAGTGTCATGGTAACAAGAACGCTTTCTTCAACATTTGAAGCAGCCGCTACCACAACCACATCACAGTCTGCAACGCCCAAACTACTCAGTACATCTATATTTTTTGCATCACAGCAATATATCTTTTCAACATATGAATCAAGCGGTTCAAGCACGTTTTTGTCTCTGTCGATAAGTATAACGCTTTTGCCCATATTACTGAGTGCTATTGCAAGTGCCGTGCCGAATTTACCTGCACCTATTACTGCGAAATTATTCATATTAATCACCTATCCAACTAACATTTTTGCATCAAGATATTCAACAAGATTTTCTTCATTTTTAAGTTGATTTGCTATCGAACATGTAAGTGTAAGTATACCAAGTCTTCCCATAAACATCAGAAGAATTATAAGCGCCTTGCCAAATGCAGAGAGTGCGCCCGTAATGCCCATTGTAACACCTACCGTACCAAATGCAGATACACATTCAAACAAAATACATGATAATGGTGCTTCTTCCGTAAGCGAAAGGATAACAACCGATAAAATAAGTATCAGTATTCCAACAACCACAAGTGTAAATGCACGGTATATTGTATTACGGTTTATTCTTCTGTTAAAAACAACTATCTCACTTCTGCCTTTGAGTATATTTCTTACCGTCAGTATAACAATTGCAATAGTACCCGTCTTTATACCGCCTGCAGTTGAGCCCGATGAGCCGCCTATAAACATAAGCAGACACGATATCAGAACAGTAAGTCTTGTAATCGCCGAAAGGTCAACCGTGTTAAATCCCGCCGTTCTGAACGTTACCGATTGGAAAAACGAAGCAAGAATTTTCTCTCCCACCGACATATTTCCTAACGTAGCAGGATTATTCCACTCAAAGATAGCAAATAAAACTGCTCCTCCTACAAGAAGCACCGCCGATGTGATAACAACCATTTTTGTATAGGGTGAAAACTTCTTGTGTTTCTTATGCTCAAGCAATTCCATCCATACGAGATAGCCGAGACCACCCATTGTAATAAGCGCCATGATGATAATATTTACGTACAAGTCATCCGCATATGCAGTAAGGCTTGAAAAATTACCCATTATGTCAAAACCGGCATTACAAAACGCTGATACTGCATGAAACACAGAAGCATATATTGCTTTACCTACACTCATCTGTGTCACAAATCTGAAAAACAGAAGTAAAGCAGCAATACCTTCACAGCCGAATGTAACTTTTGCAACAAAGCGAAGCATATGCTTTATATCGTTTATATAATCAATGTTAAGCCCCTGCAAAATTGCTTCTCTCTGCGAAAAATTGTTGCCTTTAAAAATCAGAATACGCAGAAATCCTGCAACTGTCATAAAACCAAGGCCGCCTATCTGAATCATAAGCAATATTACTGTCTGCCCAAACACAGACCATCCTGTCCCCGTATCTCTTACAATAAGACCTGTTACGCATGTAGCACTTGTGGCGGTAAAAAGGCAGTCAAAAAATGATGTCGAGCTACCGTCTGCAGAGGATATCGGCAACGTAAGGATAAGCGCTCCGACCAATATCACGGCTATAAAGCCCACAATAATCATACGACCGGGTGCCGCTTTATTTATAATTCTTTTTGTATAGGTATTCTTTGCCATAAGCGCCTCCAAAACCTAACTATTATATATATTATAGGAAAAAACATTTTACTGTCAACAGATTTATTTCACGGATAAAAAAATAGGAACGGTATTTTCTACCGTTCCTATAACTTTAAATTCAGATTAAAGAGCTGCCTTTGCTTTTGCAACGAGTTCAGCAAATGCCTTTTCGTCTGTTACAGCAATTTCAGAAAGGACCTTTCTGTTGAGTTCGATTTCAGCCTTCTTAAGACCGTTGATAAACTGTGAATAGTTTATACCATTGTTCTTGCAAGCAGCTGAAATTCTTGTAATCCAGAGAGATCTGAAATCTCTTTTCTTAAGTTTTCTGCTGACATAAGCGTACTGACCTGACTTGGTAACAGCCTGCTTAGCCATCTTAAAGTTTTTGCTCTTAGCGCCAAAATATCCCTTGGCAAGCTTTAAAACCTTTTTTCTTCTTTTGCGAGTCATCATCGCACCTTTAACACGTGCCATATATCGTTAACCTCCGTAAATTTCTAATCAATTAAAGATAAGGGATAAGTTTCTTAACATTTGCAACATTTGTCTTGTCTGCATATGTTCCCTGACGAAGACCTCTTTTTCTCTTAGATGTCTTCTTGTTAAGAATGTGGCTCTTAAAAGCCTTTGCGCGCTTAATTTTGCCGTTCTTTGTAACGGAAAATCTTTTTTTAGCACCTGAATGTGTCTTGATCTTAGGCATTTTCATTCTCCTTTATTTAAAAAATAATAATTTACTTTGCAGGTTTCGCTGCCATAAATAAGAACAGATTTCTACCCTCCTGCTTTGCCGATTTCTCGACAACGCCGTATTCCTCACAAGCCTCTGCAAATTTAGCAAGCATTTCTCTGCCGTATTCCATATGTGCCATTTCTCTACCACGGAAACGAACGGAAACCTTTACCTTATCGCCGCCTTTAAGGAATTTCTGGGCTGCTTTAACCTTGGTATTAAAGTCATTAGTATCAATATTAACGGACAGTCTGACCTCTTTTACGTCGACAACATGCTGATTCTTCTTGGCTTCTTTTTCCTTTTTCGCCTGTTCATAAACATATTTGCCGTAGTCAAGGACCTTACACACGGGAGGATTAGCCGTAGGCGCTATTTTTGCAAGATCGAGATTTGCATCATACGCAATCTTGAGCGCTGCTTCCGCAGACATAACACCGAGCTGTTCCCCATTCGCTCCGATAAGACGAACTTCTTTGTCTCTAATTTCCTCGTTAATTGATAGTTCTTTTTTACTGATGACAGGACACCCCCATAAATTTTTATAACAAAAAAGCGGGCAGAAAACTGCCCGCAACAATACCCAAAAATACTATAAACATAGTGAGTATTGACCGTATAAGCGCAATTACCATACGGTGAGAAGGCAGAACCATCTACTTCTTTGTACTTTAATAGTATATCACGTTTTTTTTCCGTGTCAACTATTATTTTAAATATTCAAAGCGAAGATTGTAAATATCAATCGTATCGCCCTCTTTTACCCCAAATTCTTCGAGTTTATCATAAACACCCGTTGTTTTCAGGACCTTATTCATATAACTGATATCTTCATAATCCGACGGATCAATGTGATGCAATTTTTCAAATATCCAGTCTGCACGTACATAGTATATGCCGCTTTCAAACTTAATATCAATATCCCTGCTTGTTCTCTTTTCTGCCACGATATCATCGATATTAATTTCTTCTTCATACATCTTAAGAGGCGGAAGTTCACCAAGCGATGAATATACGTATCTTACAACTTCATCAAGCCCCTGCTTTGATGCCGCTGATATTCTGAAATATTTATACCCTTTTTCCTGAATATATTTTTCAAATTCAGCTGCAACGGCTTCATCAAAAATTATATCCGATTTATTACCGCAAACGACCTGAGGAAGTTTTGCAAGTTCGGGAGAAAACCGTTCAAGCTCAAGATTTATCTTTTCAAAATCACTAATAGGCTCCCTACCCTCGCTTCCGCTTATGTCTACAACATGTACAAGCATTCTACATCTTTCTACATGACGCAAAAACTCATGACCAAGGCCTTCACCTTCACTTGCACCCTCTATGAGACCGGGAATATCAGCCATAACGAAAGTTGCACCCTCAAATGGTGCTACAACC
>JAZSCG010000020.1:0-2386 GCA_045602805.1 Feifaniaceae bacterium | reverse complement strand
AGAAGCGGCAAACACCATTCTGATACCGTTGTCAACACCCGATGTAAGCCCGTTATAAAACACCCTGCCTATGTAGTTCTGATTCGATGCAACGACACTTCTTATCGTCTGAGTAGAGATATTTCCCCTCTTAAACTCATCGTTAACGTCAATGCCCTCACCCTTGGCAATTTTTATAAAGTCATTCGTATTGCCTACAATTGCCATAATGTCATTGGGTATTACGTTCACCCACGTTTTTAAAGTACCTTTAACAGGGTGTTCATCGGCATATCTTTTATTGTATTCCTGTAGTTTCTTATTTACTCGTTCATTCAGCAGAGGAGTTAACTTTTCAAGATACTCCTCTGCCTTCTTTTTATCCTGTTTGTATAAATAGAAATATACAGCTTCTTCTTCAGAAGTCATAACATAATACTTGTTTTCGTCCTTTGACGTTCCCAACAGATATTTCGGCTCTCTGTGTTCTTCACTCGTGCTTCCGTCGTGATGAGTTCTAGTCACTGTGTTTTCTTTTCTCATCTCATCGGTATATTCGTCTTTCGCAACAAGCGTATGCCCGTCAGCAATCATATTATAGACTCTTTCGCTTGCTAAAGGATCTGCTTTTGAGTTTTCAGCAAAATCAGGCAAAGCCATTATTCGCTTTGCCTCTTCCTGCACCTCAAACGATTCTTTTTCAGTAATCATCAAGGCTTTGGTTCTCTGAAGCTTTTCAATATGTTCTCTTTTTTCATTATGATACTCTTCTGTGTGTTGCTTATCAATATAGGGTTCAAGCTGCGAAGCAAGCGCATCAAATTTTTCTTTATCTTTACGATAATAGTCTTTCGTAGGATCTATTCCGGTAATATCTATACCGGTCGTATCCTTAAGCCATAAAGCAAGGTCTTTATAATCTCGTGTGCCGTCTGCAGTCTGCCAGTTGATATCCTGGTAATTTCTCTTTCCGCTGAGCCACGCATGAAGATTTACGATTTTGTCATCATACTGTGTTGACTCTTCGAGATACTTAATTTCTAAATCTACGGCATCAATACCACGCTGAACGTCCTGCGAGGACTTTGCCTGTCTGCTCCATGAGGCGTACAGTTCATCTGTCTTATAGGTACCGTCCTCATTCTTGTTGCTTGCCTCATAAGTATTATAACTGTTTGAATTCCACTCTGCAGATACACCGAGCACCCCGTTATTCAGCGCATCAATTCCCTGATACTGAGCGTCGGTTGCTGCTTCTTTTTCTTTCTGCACGGCGGAATCAAGATATCCCGACACGGTACTCATATCCTCACCGATAATTTTATCAAGACCGTCTATATCTCCGTAGTTGTATCTTGAATGGATATCCTGCTCAAGACTTTCAATCAACTTAAGATTTTGTTCTCTTAATTTCGTTCCCTTATGGTATTCCTGCGACGGAATCTTCTCACTGTACAACATCAATGCATTCGCACTGCCGGTAACATCGACATTGTATATTTCCTTCACTTTTCCTGCAGCCTCAAGGAATGCCTCTCTTGACAGAGCTTGTCCACTTGAAAGATATTTTTTTACCTCTGCTACATACTTGTATCCCTCTTTATCCTTCTGAACAGCATCAAGTTCCGTCTGAAGTTCAGCAGCGGTCATTTCTGACAACGTACCTTCTCTTACCGCCGTATTCCACGCCGTCTCATCCTTATGCTTTGCACGATCTGCTTTCATCGTGCCATACGCTTTCTGCCAGTAATCCAAGTTGTTATTAACATTAGTAAGGTTTTCGAGGATCACATCTGCATTGGTAATATTCTGCTTGTTGTAATTGATATAGTTAATTGCCGTCTGTGTATCTCTTTTGAGTGCACCTACGTCATACGCCTCGAAATCAAAGTTATACTTATCCGCATTGGTATGTACGTAATTTAAAAACTTGTTTACCTTATTCGTATACCCGTTGAAATCAAAGGTCTTGTATTTTTTTGCTTTTGCCGATTCGATAAGGTCATATGAACTATTACTCGATACTGGAGCTTTGCTTTGTGCTGTACTCTTATTAATTTGTTCTTTTCTTCTTTTAGCTGCTTCAATAAGATCCATAAGTTAGTCCTCTATAAAATTCATCATAATAATTTCTGCTTCTTCCCAAGTGATCTTTTTTAAACCATACAATTTCATAAGCACATTTTTAATATTTTGAGTTGAAAAAGTGTTATTTCTGCTTCTGCTTTCCTGATATTCTTTTTGTGACTTGATATAAGTTATTAACTCATCAACTTCATAACTATCGTTATTTTTGATGCCATTATACAAAGCAGTTTCCATTGTATTAAGCGGGGTGCCTGCTGCTTCTACTCTATCTACTTCTTCATCGTCAGGATAAATAGTACGTTTACCGCCTGATGATGTC
>JAZSCG010000019.1:0-3474 GCA_045602805.1 Feifaniaceae bacterium | reverse complement strand
CAGGGGGAGAGGGGAATGGGCGGTATGTGAGCCCCTCTTCCCCGCTTGAATACTACAGGAAGGATTAAACTATGCGAACGTTTTACAAAGAACAGATACATAAATGCGGAAACTTTGCGGACGTGCAAATTTTTCCTGTATACCGAAAAACGAAAACGAGAAGTAAAAAGAGCAAGCCGAGCAGCGAAACACAGAAGAGACTAAATGACAGAAATGCTGCCATGCGACTTATGCGTCTGCTTCAAAAAAATTTCAGTAAGGAGGGAGGTATAGCGATACATCTCACATATCGTGATGAAGATATGCCAACATCTGACGAAGACAGTAAAAGACTTGTGCAGAATTATACTCGTAGAATCAAGCGGTTATACAAAAAAAGAGGCATTGAATATAAATGTGTTTGGTGGTCGCATCATGGTAAAAAAAATGGACGAATACATCATCACATGGTGCTGCCCGGCGGCGTGGACAGAACGGAACTTGAAGAATTATGGGGAAAAGGATACGCCAACAGCAAGGCACTGCAATTTACCAAGGACGGACTTGCCGGACTCTCATACTATATGACCAAGCAACAGTACGATTACCGTCACTACAATGCAAGCAGAAATCTGTATCAGCCCGAAGTGCTCGAAAACGAATACAGGATAAGCGGTAAGACGGCGGGCGTTATTGCTGAAATGAGTATTGATGCCAAAATTAAGCTTAAAAAGTTATATCCCGAATATGTTGTTGCAAGTGTGGAAGCGAATCCGACGGACACGTTCGGTACATACGTGAGTATACGCCTGGTTAAGATAGAGGCAATATTGCAAGGGGAAATTGAGGTAAGTAAAGAGGAACTGAGGGAGATTAAACGGGAATATGTGCAAAGATGTTGAAAGACTGATTAACTCAACTGACGATCCGCTTCTTAAGACTATTCTGACAGAGAGATACGTTAACTGTCGGAAATGGAAAGAGATAGCAGATTTAATCGGCGGTGGCAACTCTGAAGAAAACGTAAAGAAAATGGCATACCGTCATATAGATAAATTAAATAAAAGACGTCGGTAAACTGTAAATCGGCAGTTCGGCGTCCATATCGTGCGCGCACGTGTGAAAAACAGACCTCCTGAAAAGAAGGTCTTAAAGTCATCTTCGGAACGGGAAACCGTTCTTTTTTTTGCCTCAAATTTCGGGACAAATTTTAAGGTTTTGAAAAGTTGTCCCGAAAATAAGTATTGACACAGATTAAAATAGTCTCGGAAGGACGGAATGAATTTTAATTGCCTGAATGTAACTTGCAAGGACGAAGGGAGTTGACGGACACGGCAAAAAAACAAAAAAAGACCAAGAGGCCGCTCACCGAAAATACCCGCAAAGGCAAGTATCAGATATGGCTTGAGGAAGATAAACTGTTACTCCTTGAGGCGTGGGCCAGAGACGGATTTACCGATGAAGAAATAGCGGGGAAAATGGAGATTGCTTATTCTACTCTGCGAGAATGGAAAAAGAAGTATCCAACATTTGCCGTAGCACTGAAAAAGGGTAAAGAGGTTGCCGACGTTGAAATAGAAAATTCTCTTTTCAAAAGAGCGAAGGGATATACGGTTGAGATTAAAAAGACCTTCAAAGTTAAGCGCAGCGAATATGACATAGAGACGGGAAAAAAGACGGCTGATTTTGAAGAGCTTGTTGAGGGAAAAGACGAGGTGCACGTTCCTGCAGACACAACGGCGATAATGTTCTGGCTGAGAAACAGAAAACCTGATACGTGGCGTAACAAACCGCCTGAGTTTGACGAAATAGAGGATATGAGTGAGATAGAAAGTGAGATTTTCGGAGAGAAAAAAGAGAAAAACACTTAATTATCATTTTACGGATAAACACATTGATTACATACGGCGTACGAAAGGGTGCGCTTACAATATAGCGGAAGGCTCGATAAGGTCGGGAAAGACCACCGACAACGTGCTTGCTTTTTCACAGGATATTAAAGAGGCGAGAGATAAGATTTTTCTTGCAACCGCATCGACACAGCCTACGGCAAAACTTATAATCGGAGATTGCGACGGCTTCGGGCTTGAGCATATATTCAGAGGGCAGTGCCGTTGGGGAAAGTATAAAGGCAACGAATGTCTGATTATCAAAGGACCTGCGACACGTGGCAGAGAAAAGATAGTTCTTTTCTGCGGTGGTGCAAAGGCTGACAGTTATAAGAAGTTCCGAGGTTTTACAATCGGTGCATGGATAGCGACAGAGATTAACCTGCACCACGAAAATACAATCCAGGAAGGACTTAAACGACAGATTAAAGCTGACCGAAAGAAACTATACTGGGATTTAAACCCCGACAATCCCGGTCAGCAGATCTACACGGAATATATTGACAAGTGGGCCGCACTTGCGAGTGAAGGGAAGCTTCGTGGCGGTTTCAACTATCAGGCGTTTAATATATTTGACAACATCAACATTCCGAAGAAAAACCTTGATGAGATCCTCAGCAGATATGAAGAAGGCACGGTTTGGTACATCAGGGACATTCTCGGTAAAAGGTGTGCAGCTGAAGGGCTTATATACCGTCAGTTTGCAAATGATTCATCGAAATGGATTATTGACAAAGTGTCTGATGAAGACAGAAAACAGATTGAGTATATCAGTATAGGCATAGACTACGGCGGAAACCGTTCTCTTACGGCGTTTTCTGCGGTGGCAATACTGAGAGGATACAAAAAGATAATTGCACTTGCCGATCATCATATTGCAGGGCAGAAAGGTGAAATTGACAGCGACAGAGTCAATGCTGAATTTGTATCTTTCGTAAAGAGGCTTAAAACCAAGTATCCAAATGCGGATATCAGATACGGGTTCGGTGACAATGAGGCACAGTATCTCAACAACGGACTGAGGAAGGCTTGCCGTGCTGCAGGTCTTAACATAACGATAAGGGACTGTGTCAAGACAGACGTAAGCCAAAGGATTATATGCACGAATACGCTGCTTAACACAGGCAGACTTCTTATATGCAAAGACTGTACTCTTCTGATAGGCGGTCTTAAAAATGCGGTATGGGACTCGACGGCTAAAGTGGATACGAGGCTTGATAACTTTTCAAGTGACATTGATATTCTTGATGCTTTTGAATATTCCTGGTGTGCTGAGATTGCAAAACTTACACCGGAATATGCATCCCCGGTAAAGAGGGAGCAAAAATATAATTTTGAAGCGGAGAAACCGAAGGGAAACGGAGTTCTCGGAAAGGTAAAGGTTTATTAATGGGATTTAAAAAAATAGAACTCGTCGATTTTAACGGAAAAGATGTATCGAGCATTAAAGAGAATCCTCTTATCGGAGATGCGGTTACAAACAAGGGTATATTTGATAAGGCGGCGAAAGAAGTGATTATGCCTGCTTTCAATGAGCTTATAGATGCACTTATGGCAAATGATGCTGCAGGGCAGATAAAGTCGGAGGCCAAGCGGTCTTAGGAGG
>JAZSCG010000018.1:0-3661 GCA_045602805.1 Feifaniaceae bacterium | reverse complement strand
CGATAGATATATTGAAAGAGGTGCTTGCAAAATGAAACATTTGCTCAAACTGATGGATCTGTCAAGCGAAGAGATTATTGATATCTTAAATCTTGCAGACCAGCTAAAATACGAAAAGAAACACGGTATAGAGCATCATCTACTCAAAGGGAAAACACTCGGAATGATTTTCCGTAAATCATCTACGAGAACAAGAGTATCCTTTGAAGTGGGTATGTTTGACCTTGGCGGAACGGCATTGTTCTTAAGTTCAAACGACCTGCAGATAGGCAGGGGTGAACCTGCTGAAGATACGGCGAGGGTGCTTTCAAGATACCTTGACGGAATTATGATAAGAACTTTTGAGCAGAGTGAAGTTGAAACACTTGCTTCAATGGGTTCAATTCCAATAGTCAACGGTCTTACGGATTATTGTCATCCCTGTCAGGTGCTTGCCGACCTTATGACTATACGTGAGCACAAGGGTTCTATTGCGGGACACAAGCTCTGCTTTATCGGTGACGGAAACAATATGGCAAATTCACTTATCGTCGGCGGTATCAAAACGGGAATGAAGGTTGCAGTTGCATGCCCGAAAGACCATCAGCCTGATGCTGAGATAATGAAGTGGGCAAAAGAAAACGGTGAGTTTTTGTGCACAGACGATCTTATGGAAGCGGCTAAAGATGCCGATGTAATATACACTGACGTATGGGCATCCATGGGTCAGGAGGGTGAAGCAGAACAGCGTAAGAGAGAATTTGCCAAGTATCAGGTGAATGATGAACTTATGAGTGTCGCACATAAAGACTGTATGGTGCTCCACTGCCTGCCCGCACACAGAGGCGAGGAAATTACCGCTGAAGTTTTTGAAGCGCATGCAGACGAAATATTTGACGAAGCAGAAAACAGGCTTCATGCTCAAAAGGCAGTGCTTGTAAAATGTATGGGGGATAACAAATGAAAAAAGCTTATTTAGTACTTGAAAACGGGACGGTGTTCGAGGGCTACCGTATAGGCTCTGAGAAGGACAGTGTAGGTGAACTTGTATTCAACACAGGTGTTGTCGGCTATATTGAAATGCTGACAGATGCAAGCTACTACGGTCAGATAGTTATACAGACCTTCCCTCTCGTAGGAAACTACGGCATGATTGAAGAGGATATGGGAAGCAAGCCTTCTCTCTTCGGATACGTTGTACGTGAAATCTGTGAAGTGCCTTCTAATTTCAGAACACAGTATCCTCTTGAAAAATTCTTGAAAGATAATGACATACCCGGTGTTTGCGGAGTCGACACCCGTGCACTTACAAGAATTATAAGAGAAAACGGTGTTATGAATGCAAAGATTTGCTCTGAAATACCTGCGGATTTCACCGATATCAAGAATTTCAAAATCGTAAATGCCGTATCGTCAGTAAGCGACGGACAGAAGGAAACTATAACACCGAAAGGCGAAAAGAAGGCAAGTGTTGCACTTTTAAACTACGGTGAAAAGACGGCGCTTGTAAACGAACTTGTAAACCGTGGCTGTGAAGTTACGGTATATCCTCACGATACAAAGGCTGAAGATATAAACGGCTATGACGGCGTTGTGTTGTCAAACGGCCCCGGTGACCCGAGTGAAAACACCTTTGAAATTGAGCAGATAGCAAAACTTTGCGGTAAACTTCCGATTTTTGCAGTCGGTCTCGGTCATCAGCTTCTTGCACTTGCTGTCGGCGGTAAGACGGCAAAACTTAAATACGGTCACAGAGGCGGAAATCAGCCTGTCAAAGACCTTGTGGGAACAAGAACTTACATAACGGGCCAGAATCACGGTTACGTTGTGGAAAGTGTACCGAATGCAAAGGTTATTTACGAAAATGCAAATGACGGTACCTGTGAAGGTCTTGAATACGAAGGTATAAAGGCTTTTTCGGTACAGTTTAATCCTGAAACGGCAAACGGTCCTCACGATACGGGATTTTTGTTTGATAAATTTATTAAGACTATGGGAGGCGAGAACTAATGCCAAGAGATAATTCGATAAAAAAAGTAATGGTAATAGGCTCGGGTCCTATAGCGATTGGCCAGGCGGCTGAGTTTGACTATGCAGGTGCACAGGCGTGCCGTGTTCTCAAAGAAGCGGGTGTGAACGTTGTTCTTGTAAACTCTAACCCTGCTACGATAATGACTGATAAGGCACTTGCCGATGAAATATATCTTGAACCTCTTACAACCGAAACGGTAAAGAGAATAATCAAAAAAGAAAGACCTGATTCACTGCTTGCAGGTCTTGGCGGACAGACAGGTCTTACCATTGCAATGCAGCTTTCAAAAGAGGGATTTCTTGATAAGTGGGGTGTCCGTCTTCTCGGCACAAATGCTGAGGCAATAGACAGGGCAGAGGATAGAGAACTTTTCAAGGAAACTATGGAAAAGATTGGTCAGCCCATCATCCCCTCAGACATAGCAAATGACGTTGAAACGGCAGTTGCCGTTGCAAATAAAATCGGCGGTTATCCCGTTATTATCCGTCCTGCATTTACGCTTGGCGGTGCAGGCGGCGGTGTTGCTTACAATGAAGAAGAACTTCGTACAATAGCAAGAAACGGTCTTGACCTTTCACCCATAACACAGATTCTTGTTGAAAGATATATCTACGGCTGGAAAGAAATTGAATTTGAAACAATGCGTGACGCTGCAGGCAATGCTATAACCATATGCAGTATGGAAAACTTTGACCCCGTTGGTATACACACGGGTGACAGTATCGTTGTTGCACCTGCACTCACACTTTCAAATAAAGAGTATCAGATGCTTAGAAGTGCGGCACTCAGCATTGTTGACGAACTTGGTATCGTGGGCGGTTGTAACTGTCAGTTTGCACTCAATCCCAACAGCTTTGAGTATGCTGTAATCGAAGTTAACCCCAGAGTATCACGTTCATCCGCACTTGCAAGTAAGGCAACGGGTTATCCGATAGCAAAGATAACAAGTAAGCTTGCACTCGGATATACTCTTGATGAAATTAAAAACGACATAACGGGAAAGACCTGTGCTTGTTTTGAACCTACCGTTGACTACGTGGTTGTTAAACTTCCCAAATGGCCGTTTGACAAGTTTGCCGATTCAAGCAGAAAACTCGGTACGGCGATGAAGGCAACTGGTGAAGTTATGTCTATAGCACCTTCATTTGAAATGGCTATTATGAAGGCTGTCAGGGGTGCCGAAATATCGCTTGATACACTCAATGCAAAGCCGCTGACGGATGAACCTGTGAGAGAAAGGCTTAAAAGACTTGACGACCGCAGACTCTTTACGGTGTTCGAGGCTATAAAAGCAGGCGTTTCTGCTGATGAAATATTTGAAATAACAAAGATAGACCGTTGGTTTATAAATAAACTCAAAAATCTTGCCGATTATGAGGCAGAGATTGCAAGCGGTCTTGATGAAGAACTTTATCTTAAGGGTAAAAAGTTCGGTTATAACGATGAAACCTTAAAGCGCCTTTCGGGTATGGATAAACTTCCCGCTTCGAGAGACTGCGTTTACAAAATGGTTGACACCTGTGCTGCAGAGTTTGATGCACAGACACCGTATTTCTATTCTACTTATGATAATGATTGCGAATCACGTTCGTTTACAAGAAGCGGTAAGCCCAAGATTATAGTTCTCGGCTCAGGTCCTATCCGTATCGG
>JAZSCG010000017.1:0-1985 GCA_045602805.1 Feifaniaceae bacterium | reverse complement strand
TACTTCACAAGTGAAACCGCTTCTTCCCACTGTTGAACCTCTTCCTGCGACAACGTACCGTCAAAAGAATTATAATCCTCTATCACGCTTTCCACTTCGCTGTAGTCTGCATAGTAAGGTTCAATTCGCACATACTCCTGTTCAGTAAGAGGAACGCCACCCGATCCGTCAAGAGTATATTTTACGAGACCGTTCTGACCCGTTACCGAGAAATCATTTCTGTTTATTCCGTTAATGTGCATCAGCTGGTGTTCCATAACCGATACACATACACCATACTCGTTCATATTTGTCATTACTACCTTGTCCGGATTTACGTGATCAATATACGTATAGTAATTTGACGTGAAGTAACCGTGATGTCCGAGTTTGAGCAGATTACAATCCTTTATCTTTTCTGCAACAATTTCATCTGCCAGCCAGTTCTTTTCTGTATCTTCTGTCGTATCAGCACCCAAAAGCACCTTTGAATCACCGAACGTCAGTACAGTCGCCATCGAACTTGGGTTAATACCGCTCAGCGAATCCGAAGGATTAAGCGCATATAACTCAACTTCACCTATCATCATACTGTCGTATCTCTCCATATAGACGACGTCAGAATTGTTAGTCTCAATAGCTTTTCTTATCTTCCAGTCAGTGCTGTCAAGCTTCTGCAGAATGAATGTGTCTATTGGAAAGGTTGAAGCAATCTTCCGTATTGCACCGATATGGTCGCCATGCTCGTGTGTAAGAAGCACGTAATCAAGTTTGGTTACACCCAACTCCTTAAGCGTAGCAATACACGTTACGTAATTGATATGAACACCCGTGTCCACAAGCATATTCTGCCCATTCGGGAAGGTTATATAGATAATATCACCGCTGGCACTGTAGTATCTTTGTTTGTATTTATGGTGACCGGGCAGTCTTGTTTCCAGAAATCTTACTACGAGTTTTCCTGCATCATCAGCCGTTGAAATAACCGTATCCCTGTTATTCGTATATTGTGTATGTACAAAATCTTCATCGTGGCCGAAATAAGTAACGTTCACCCTGTCTCCCGTAATGTTGGGATACGTGGTTCTGTCATGGTGAATTATGCCCTTGTACAGTTCAAGCGTCTGCGTTCCCTGAATATTTTTTGAAATATACTCGCTCTGCCACAAGCCGTCATATACTTTAACTTCAACGTTTCCGTAGACAGTGCCGTTTCCGCTTGAATTCACGTCCACAAGGTCACCGTCGTACTGAACCATTTTTACGTTACCGTAAACTGTTCCCGATGAACCGAGGTATAAATACGACCACGCGCCGCCGTACACACGGATATCTATCGAATATTCATCGTCGGCATAGGCTTTCGACGAGTCGCCCATAACACTACCCGCTTCACCGCCTGACACAAAGTTTTCTCTTGTCGTTCCGTCTTCAATAATGACGGTGGCTTTCAGCGTTACGGAACCTGACGTGCCGCCACCTCTGAAGTAGTGTGCAACGCCACCGTCTGCTACCAGTGTGGCATCTTTTACGGTACCGTCACCGCCACCCAGAATCTTATACAGATATCCCGACATAAATGCAATGTTAGTGGATTCAACCGTCGTGCCCGACTGGCCTCCGCCGTATACACGATTTCCCGTCATATCACCGCTGTACAAAAGCGACATATCGTTTGCACGGTAGAGATGCGTACCGCCGTCTTCACCGTATGCAACAATTGACGGAATACCGTTTGCATACACATACGTCTTAGCCGAGTTGAGTGACGGTGTAAGAGAAGTATACTTGCTCATCTGTACGCCGTTTATATAAACGTACTTTGCAATAGATGAAGCATACCTTACCCTTGTTACAAGTGCCTTCGGTATATCAAGCGTTACCTTGCCCGAGGTGCCGTTTAAGTCTATTTTGTTATTGATATATACAACGTCACTGTCAATTGCAATTTCAACGCCCGTGCCCCTGGCATAAACGGCGTTTACTACGTCTGCGTTGTCAAAATA
>JAZSCG010000016.1:0-2250 GCA_045602805.1 Feifaniaceae bacterium | reverse complement strand
CCGCAACGGTAGCAGGTGCCGACGTTGTGTGCATAATCCTCAACCTTGACGAGTGCACCCTCTTTTTCAAGGTCTCCAACAATAGCCTTACGAGCCTCAAATCTGTCCATGCCCGCATATTTGGGATAATCCTCTGTTATCTTAGCATCATCCGTCATAACGTTTATAACGGGCAGATTATGACGCAGACCAACCTCAAAGTCATTAGGGTCGTGTGCAGGTGTGATTTTAACTACACCCGTTCCGAAATCCATTTCAACGTATTCATCTGCAACTACCGGAATTTCTCTGTGAACGATAGGCAGAATTACCGTCTTACCGATAATATCCTTATATCTTTCATCGTTAGGATTTACTGCAACTGCAGTATCACCGAGAAGCGTCTCGGGACGTGTTGTAGCAAGATTGATATAACCGCTGCCGTCGGAAAGCTGATAGCGGAGATGCCAGAAATGACCTGCCTGTTCCTCATACTCAACCTCTGCATCCGAAATGGACGTAAGACAGTGAGGACACCAGTTGATAATTCTCTCACCACGGTATATAAGGCCCTTATTGTAAAGGCGTACAAAAACCTCGTTTACGGCATCATTGCAGCCCTTATCCATTGTAAAACGCAGTCTGTCCCAGTCACATGACGAGCCCATTTTCTTGAGCTGTTCGCAAATTCTGCCGCCGTACTGTTCTTTCCAAGCCCATGCACGCTCAAGGAACTTTTCACGGCCTATGCCCTCTTTAGTGAGCCCCTCTTTTTTCATCTGTTCAACAATCTTTGCCTCTGTCGCAATAGAAGCATGATCCGTACCGGGTAGCCACAAAGCACAGTAACCCGACATTCTCTTAAAACGAATAAGAATGTCCTGCAACGTGTTGTCAAGAGCATGTCCCATATGAAGCTGTCCCGTAATATTCGGTGGCGGCATCACTATCGTATAGGGTTTCTTTCCTGTCGATGAATCGGCGTGGAAATAACCTTTTTCCATCCACGTCTGATATAACCTGTCGTCAACCTCGGCAGGATTATAATTTTTTTCTAACTGTTTTGCCATTTCTATCTCCTCACAAAATTATTCTTCAATCCAATTTGATGCACGCTCTACTGCCCGAAGCCACGTTTTGTACTCTTTATTACTGAGTTCTTTTCTGTCGGACGGTTCAAACTTCCGTGCAAGTTTCCAATTCTTTTTTATCTCATCGGTACTCTTCCATATACCTGCGCCGATACCTGCCATATAAATGGCACCGAGTCCCGTCGATTCCGTAACCTCCGGTCTCATAACGGGTATATCAAGCAGGTCTGCCTGAAGTGCAAGCAGGAAATCGCATACCGACACACCACCGTCTGCTTTAAGTTCCGTTATAGGCATTCCTGCATCTTCCGCCATTGCATCAAAAATACATTTACTCTGGAATGCAAGACTTTCAACCGCAGCACGTATAAAATGCTCTCTCGTCGTACCTCTCGTCATTCCGACAACGGTGCCTCTCGCATAACTGTCCCAGAACGGTGCACCGAGGCCCGTAAACGCAGGTACCAAGTACACGCCTCCGTTATCTTCAACCTCATAGACAATCGTATCCGTTTCTGCGGCACTTTTTATCATTTTAAGCTCGTCACGAAGCCATTTTATAACAGAGCCTGCATTGTAAACGCTGCCTTCGAGAGCATAAGTGACCTTGTTATCCATTCCCCATGCAATAGTTGTCAGCAGACCGTTTTGCGAACGAACAGGCTTATCTCCCGTATTCATAAGAATAAAACATCCTGTTCCGTAGGTGTTTTTTGCATTTCCCACGTCAAAACAATTCTGTCCGAACAATGCACACTGCTGGTCACCGCCGACACCCGATATAGGTATCCTTGCACCGACCGTTTCTTCGTCAGTATAACCGACAACGCCGACTGACGGTACAACCTTCGGCAGTATTTTCTCATCTATACCGAGCAAGTCAAGAATTTCTCTGTCCCACTCAAGCGTATTTATGTTGAACAGCATCGTTCTTGAAGCATTTGAATAATCGGTAACAAAAACTTTTCCACCCGTAAGTTTATATATTAGCCACGTATCAATCGTGCCCACCATAAGTTTACCCTGCTCACAGCATGCCTTTACTTCGGGCACGTTATCAAGAAGCCACTTTATTTTGGTGGCGGTAAAATACGGATCTATAAGAAGTCCTGTTTTTTGCTTAACCATATCCGAAAGGCCTTCTTTTTCAAGGCTTTCACACATTTTTGCAGTTCTGCGA
>JAZSCG010000015.1:0-1831 GCA_045602805.1 Feifaniaceae bacterium | reverse complement strand
AGGTTGCACAGACAAAAATCGGTGTTCTTTCATCAGTAGGTCAGAAGGGAACAAGTGCGGTTGTTGACGGCACAACCTATCAGTCAACGGGCAAGATGAACGAAACGGGCGTATTTGCGAGCGTTGACAAGAACATCGGTGACACGGTTAAGATGTATCTCGACACAAACGGATACGTTGCGGCAGTTGTTGTAACCGAAGAAACAGAAACTCACGAGCTTTCCTTCGGTAAGGTTATCTTTGCACAGGATAATGCTGATAAGTGGGGCAACAACAAGACAGCTTCAATCAAGGTCGTTCTTTCGGACGGCACAGAGAAGACAATAGAGCTTGCTGTTGACTCAGAGGCAGATGATATTCTCACAGCATTTGACGGTGACACGGCAAAGAGCTGGCTTACAGCAGGCGGCGACAACGAAGTATTCTTCTCATACAACACAACTGACAAAAAGTATGACATCGTGGACAACTATATCCACTTTGAAATAGACGATGATACTCAGAAGGCATCGAGAATCGTTGCAATTTCTGACATCGAAGCAGTAGGCGGACCTACAAACACAGAACTCGACTGGGAAGTTAAATCGTTTAAAGATAACCTCTCATACAACGAGGATAAGGGCTTCTTTATCGGCAACGAAAAGAAGGTAACGTCTTATGTCGGTTTTGCAGCTGAAAACTTCAAGGGTATGTACTATGCGGAAAATGAAAGAGGCGAGATTGAAGCATTCTACTACACAGCGGCAAACATCCCCGAATTCTATGAAGAGGGTGAATATACTCTCGTGTTTGCAGACGGCGAAGTAGTTGCAATGATAGTTCTTGCATCACCCGAAGCAACTTCTGCACAGCGTGTACTCGGTGTTGTTGAAAGCTTCAGAGTGGTTGCAGGTGAGAACAAGACGGCAAACGGCACAAACACCTTCAGACTTGAAATAACGATGATTGTTGACGGCGAAAAGGTGACTTATTACACCGAAGATGCGGTTTCAAACAAGCTTGTAAATGCTGAAGGCGAGGGTGAAAAGCTCGAAGCAGGCAGACTCGTTTATATCCAGCTTCTTTCAAACGGCAAGGTTGCAGTCAAGGATTCAAGCGACGGCAAAATCATGGTAGACCTTGAATATCTCTCATACGGCAACGTTCAGTTTGGTTATGCAACCTACAACAGAGGCTCTTACTACAGAGTTTACAACGTAAGTGCACTCACAAATTCTGTTGAGGCAGGCTGGGTAGTTGACAAGAACGGTAACCTCGTATACAGCGAAGAGGCAATTCCCGGTGAAATCAAGGCAGATTCATCATACGTTTCACTTATGAGCTGTGATGAAACAAAGATATTCGGTCTTAACACATCACTTGAGGACTTTGATGCACAAGACGCTCAGGATGGCAAGCTTCTTGAAGCCGTAAACGGTATTGCAATAAACAAGCTCGACAAGATAACGCTTTCGGATGCCGACAACGGTGTATATTATATGTTCTTCTACACGCTTCTCACAGAGGAGACGGCAGAAGATTCCGACAATATCGGAGCACTTGACACGGTATACGTTTATGAAGTACCGTCGGTAATCGACTAAATAAAAAATGCAGGTCTTTGACCTGCATTTTTTTGTTGGCACCCCCTACGCGAATCGAACGCATAACTAACCCTTAGGAGGGGTTTATTATATCCATTTAACTAAGGGGGCGTGTGTCTTAATATATTTTAATTGATTACAACAGAAAGGTCAATAGAAAAAACGAATGTAAATCTATTTATTGTGTGGTATAATGGTAAAAAAGATTAAGGAAAGAAACCGGACATGAGCGTTTTTATTGAAATTTC
>JAZSCG010000014.1:0-13406 GCA_045602805.1 Feifaniaceae bacterium | reverse complement strand
GCACGGTACCACTTATCATATACGGCAACATCGCCTCTCTGCACGTAGTTTCCGCTCATAATACATACGACGTGGGATGCACCGGTTTCACGTCGTGCCGTTTCTATCTGGAATTGATGCCCCTCATGAAACGGATTATATTCACAAATGATTGCACAAATATTCATACTACCTCAAAAAAGACTTGATTATGATAAGCATATTATACTATAATTTATAGAGATGTGTTAATATTTTTTACATAGAAGGGGATATAAAATGAAAATTCTTGTTATCAATGCAGGCAGTTCTTCACTTAAATATCAGCTTATTGATATGGAGACGGAACAGGTTCTTGCAAAAGGTCTTTGTGAGAGAATCGGTGTTGACGGTAAATTCACACATAAATCTGCCAACGGTGAACTTGTTAAAGAAGTTGAACTTAAAAACCATGGTGATGCAGTTGAAAATGTAATTGCAGCACTTACTGATAAGGAGTACGGTTGCGTTGCTTCTCTTGACGAAATTGCTGCTGTAGGTCACAGGGTTCTCACCGCAGGCGAAAAGATATACGAAACCGTTCTTATAACGGATGAGGTTAAAGAAATTGTCAGAGAATGTATTCCGCTCGGACCGCTTCACAATCCCGCTAACCTTACGGGTATTGAGGCGTGTGAAAAGGCAATGCCCGGTAAACCGCAGGTTGCTGTATTTGATACCGCTTTCCATCATACAATGCCCGAAAAGGCTTATCTTTACGGTCTTCCGTATGAATATTATGAAAAGTACGGTATAAGAAGATACGGCTTCCACGGAACGTCTCACAGATTTGTTACTCAGCGCACAGCAAAGCTTCTTGGTAAGAGTGTGGATGAAGTTAATCTCATAACCTGTCATCTCGGCAACGGTTCATCTATAACAGCAGTTAAAAACGGCAAATGTATAGATACAAGTATGGGTCTTACACCTCTTGAGGGTATGCTTATGGGTACAAGATGCGGTGCTATTGACCCTGCAATCGTTTGCTTTATCGGGGAAAAAGAAGGTCTGTCATACGCTGAAATGGACACTATGATGAATAAAAAGTCCGGTTTACTCGGTGTCAGCGGTGTCGGCAGTGATTTCCGTGA
Organism: Feifaniaceae bacterium; assembly: GCA_045602805.1. Classification (GTDB taxonomy): domain Bacteria; phylum Bacillota; class Clostridia; order Oscillospirales; family Feifaniaceae; genus RGIG6165. The sequence goes on along the minus strand of JAZSCG010000014.1, from coordinate 12,297 downwards.
CGTAACAAAGGCATGGAAAGAGGGAAATCACCGTGCAGGCGTTGCCCTTGAAATGTTTGCATACCAGTGTAAAAAATACATTGGTTCATACTATGCAGCACTCGGCGGTGACGTTGATGCAATCGTATTCACTGCAGGTATCGGCGAAAACGACGGCAGAATGAGGGCGTCTATTGTTGAGGGTCTTGAAGGTCTCGGCATTAAGATGGATGCAGAACTCAATGCAGGTAAATGTGACGATAAGGTTGTGTCAACTGCAGACAGTAAGATAAAGATTCTCGTTGTTCCTACGAATGAAGAACTTATGATAGCAAAAGACACGGCAGAAATAGTTTCAAAGTTATAAAAAAAGCGGGTTAAACCCGCTTTTTTTAATCCCTGTTTTTTCTGAAAAGCAGGGTAATGCACCACAGACCGGCAAGGCCTACCAATGTGAAGATGATTCTGCTCATCACAGCTGCCTGTCCGCCGAATATCCAGCCGACTATGTCAAAACCGAATATACCTATGCTGCCCCAGTTGAGTGCACCTATAATCGTAAGAATTAATGCGATTGTATCCATAAAGACAACCTTTCTCCGACAAAACTGATATACCTCTTTTGAATTTGTCGGAAAACAAAAGAGGGAATACAAATTCCCTCTTATTATTTACAGTTTTGGTCTGTAATAAACCTAATTTCTCAAACTCTGAAGCGGAGCAGGAATTCTGCCGCCTCTGTTAATGAGCTTTGCAGGTGAATATTTATTTACATTCATAACGGGACCGCTGCCGAGCAGACCTCCGAATTCAAGTTCATCACCTACATTTTTTCCGATTGCGGGAATGACTCTTACAGCAGTTGTTTTGTTGTTTATAACGCCTATTGAAGCTTCGTCGGCAATAATTGCGGAAATTGTTTCGGGTGTAGTATCGCCCGGAATGACTATCATATCAAGACCTACAGAGCATACCGCAGTCATTGCTTCAAGTTTTTCAAGTGTGAGTGAACCGTCTTTAGCCGCCGCTATCATACCGGCATCCTCCGAAACGGGAATGAATGCACCTGAAAGACCGCCGACGTGAGAAGATGCAAAAAGACCGCCTTTTTTTACCGCATCGTTAAGCATTGCAAGTGCCGCCGTCGTACCGGGGCAACCGCATTTTTCAAGACCGATTTCTTCAAGAATATCTGCAACAGAATCACCAACTGCCGGTGTGGGTGCGAGTGAAAGGTCTACAATGCCAAAGGGCACGCCAAGACGCTTTGAAGCCTCGTTTGCGACAAGCTGACCCATTCTTGTTATTTTGAAAGCGGTTTTTTTGATAATATCACAAACTTCGGTAATATTTGCATTTGGCGCTTTTTTGAGAGCCGCACGTACAACACCGGGACCTGATACGCCGACATTTATCACACATTCGGGTTCGCCGACACCGAGAAATGCACCTGCCATAAAAGGATTATCCTCAACAGCATTTGCGAAAACAACAAGCTTTGCGGCACCTATACAGTTATTATCTGCAGTAAGCTCAGCCGATTTCTTTACAATTTTACCCATCTCTGCAACGGCATCAAGATTTATACCTGTTTTTGTTGTTGCAACATTGACTGATGAACATACAAAATCGGTTTTTGCAAGTGCTTCGGGAATGGAGTTTATAAGCCTTCTGTCACCGCTGGTATAACCCTTATGTACAAGTGCGGAAAAACCGCCGATAAAGTTTACACCGACACTTTTTGCAGCCCTGTCAAGTGTTTCGGCAAAGGGCGTAAAATCCTCCGCCTCGCATGAATTTCCTACTATTGATATAGGTGTGACGGAAATTCTTTTGTTTACTATCGGAATACCGTACTCTTTTTCTATTTCCTGACAGACGGGGACAAGGTTTTTAGCAAGTTTTGTAATTTTATTATAAATTTTTTCACAGGCAACATTTATATCTTTGTCGGCGCAGTCAAGAAGGGAAATACCCATTGTAACCGTGCGGATATCAAGATTTTCATCTTGTATCATTTCAATAGTTTCAAGTATGTCTCTGGTGTTAATCATCTTTTACTCCTATATTTTGTGCATAGAATTGAAAATGTCTTCATGCATTGCATGGATGGAAAGACCTTCATTTTCACCTAATTTTGTGAGAATATCCACGAGCTCTGTAAATTTGATAGCTGTTTTGGGGATATTTACTACCATAATCATACAGAAAAAGTCATTAACAATACTCTGTGAGATATCAAGAATATTTACATTGTTTTTTGCACAGATATCACTTACCTTTGCAATTATACCGACAGTATCTTTACCAACTACCGTAATTACTGCACGCATTTTTATCACTCTCCGTAATTTAAAACTTGTAATTGAAGGTATGATATCATAAAATAATATTAAAATAAAGTGTTTGCGGAGAAATTATGACTGATAAATTTAAATCACATGGAAAAATAAATCTGTCGCTCGATATAGTGGGAATAAGGAATGACGGTTATCATCTCATTTCGTCTGTAATGGCTGAAACCGAACTTTGTGATATTATTACTGTTTCACTTGAAAAATCGGATAAATTTGAAAATGAAATCATTCTTACATGTAATGTACCCTATATTCCGTGTAACGAAAAAAACAGTGCATATAAAGCGGCTCAGATTATGCTCGGACTTTCGGGAAAGCATAATGTGAAAGTTGTTATTGATGTGGACAAGCGCCTGCCCGTTGCAGGTGGCCTGGGAGGCAGCAGTACAAACGGTGCTACTGTTATTAAAGCGTTAAACAATATGCTTGAGTGTGATTTTGACTGTGAAAAATTAAGAGAAATATCCGTAAAAATAGGGGCAGATGTTCCGTTCTTTATAGAGGGAGGCATAGCACTTGCACAAGGAATCGGTGAAAAAATAACAAAGATAGACACTGATTACAATGCATTTCTTCTTGTCGCAAAATACGGCAAGGGTGCAAACAGTAAAAACGTTTATGCACAGTTTGATGCAATGGAAGAAAAAGCCCCCTTTACAACAGAAAAAATGCTTACTGCTTTAAAATCATCAACAGGCGTTGCAGAGTGTCTAGGAAATATGTTGACGCCAGTTACCGAAAAAATACAGCCGAGCATAATCAATCTCAAAAAGACAATGAAGCATTACGGTGCACTCGGTGCTGAGATGAGCGGAAGCGGGTCAAGTGTTTACGGGATTTTTGATAATATACGCACTTGTGAAAAGGCATACGGTGCGGTAAAATCACTCTATCCCGATGCTGACGTTTTCATAACGAGGATTAAAAACGAGTAATTCTGTCAATCCTTTGAACAGAGGTGATGACAGTGAAGGAACTGAAAGTATCGTTTTTTATTTCATTTGCATTAGTTGTAGCATTATCTGTATTTTCGCTTGTTGCAGAGGCAAGAAATGTTACGGGAAATGTGTTCAGGCTTCATGTGAGGGCGGCAGACAACAGTGCTTACGCACAGAAAATCAAAATTGATGTGCGTGATGCTGTGCTTGAATGTACTTCAGAAATAACGAAAAATTGTGAAGATGCAAAAAAAGTAAAAGAAGAGATTTCTGATAACATTGAAGAAATAGAAAAAGCGGCAAATGACATTCTTGATAAAAATAACTGTGAATACGTCGCAAAAGCATACATTTCCAAAGAGAGATTTCCTACGAGAACATACGAAAATATTTCGCTACCGGCAGGTGAATATGAGGCACTTGTAATAGAACTTGGCGATGCGAAAGGCGAGAATTGGTGGTGTATGCTTTATCCGAGACTTTGTGCAGGCAAGGCGGATGACGGGGACATAACAGAAGCGGTCGGAGATAAAACGGCGAAAGTTTTATCGGATAAAGAATGCTATAAATTTAAGATACTGGAGATAATAGGCACTATTTTCTGAGGTGATAAAAGTGATTAAAATTATAGGCGGACGTGCAGGAAGCGGTAGCGGAGAATATCTGATTTCTGCAGTTAAAAATCAAATAGAAAGCGGAAATAAAAAGATAATAGTAACCGTTCCAGAGCAGTTTACAGTAGTGCAGGAGAGAGAAATTCTTGATGCTTTGGGTAACCGTCTTGCTGACGGAATAGAAGTGCTCAGTTTTAAGCGACTTTGTAATTTTATTCTGGCAAGAACGGGCGGCATTGCGCGAAAATATATCAGTGACAGCGGAAGATTTTTGCTTATGCACAAGGCGTATGAAGCAACCTCTGAAAAGATAACATCCTATAAGCGTATCGGTAATTATACGGATTTTATCAATAAGCTTTTGACTCTTTCGGATGAGTTTCGTACATACGGGGTATCAACCGATGCGATAGATGACCTATTTGATGAGGATGAAAGTATACTTTCAAAAAAGATGAAAGACCTTTCTCTCATTTTCAGTACCTATCGTGCGATTCTTGAACGTGATTTTGCCGACAGAGGTGACGACATAGATGTTGCGGCAGAAAAACTCAGGGAGAACAATGTTTTTGAAGGATACACCTTCTTTTTCTCCGAATTTAAAAGTTTTTCTCCACAGCAGAGACATCTTCTGCAAGAAATTATAAGACAGGCTGAGAATGCCTTTTTCTTCTTTACAAGTGATAATCTGGCAAACAGAGATGATCTTTCAATCTTTCATGCTTCTGCCGAATCCACACATGAGATAAGAAAAATCTGCGAAAGAACCGGAAGAGAAGAACCGATAATTGAATATATAGGCAATAAAGACGGTTACTTTGCTCCTGAAATAGCACATATAGAAAAAAATATATATCTTACCCGACCTGAAAAGTATGAGGGTGAAGTGAAAAATATTGAAGTAATATGTGCAGCTACTGAGTTTGACGAGCTTGAATACATAGCATCCGATATACAGAAAAGAATAATAAACGACGGCTATAAATACAGCGATTTTGCGCTCATAACGAGAAATCTTGACAAATATGTGAATGTCATTGACAGTGTATTTTCAAGATACGGTATACCTGTGTTTCTTGACAGGACCACAGATGTCCTTACAAAACCGATTGCTACACTTATATTCTCTGCATTTGACTGCGTGCTTTACGGGTACAGATACAGAGACGTTGTGTCATACCTCAAATCGGGCATTACAGGTATGGGGCTTGACGAAGTAGATATGATAGATAATTATGCATTTCAATGGAACATAAACGGAAATGCATGGAAAAGAGAGTGGAAAAAAAGACCGGGCGGTTTTGGTAAGGTTGAAACCGAAGAAGAACAGAAGATTCTTGATAATCTGAATTCGCTCAGAAAAAGAACGGTAGAACAACTGGTGGTGTTTGAAAAATCTTTAAAGACGGATTCTGCTGCAGAAATTGCGAAAGCAATATATAATATGCTCATTGCACTCAACGTTCCCGGCTGTATTCAGGCAACTATTGAAAAACTGTCTGATGACGACAGAAAGTATGAAGCGGCACAGTACGAACAGTTGTGGGACAAGATGATAGAGGCGCTTGACCAGACAGTTATGATATGCACAGAGCCGATAAAACCTGAAAAATATGCAAAACTGTTAAAACAGATGCTTTCGGGTGTGCAGATCGGAATTATTCCTACTGCAGTTGATGAAGTGCTTGCAGGAAGTGCTGAAAGAGTGCGTGCAGGAGACATAAAATGCTCATATCTGATAGGATTTAATGCGGGTGAATTTCCACAGGGAAGCTTTGCCGAAGGTCTTATAACTGACAGTGAAAAAAAGAAACTTGAAGCCATGGATATAACGCTTGCACCCGACGGTGAAAAGCGTGCCTTTGACGAGCGCTTTTTTGTGTATAATGCGCTCACCTCGGCACGTGAAAAACTTGTTATTACATACCCTAAAAGTGACGGTGCGGGTGTTTCAAAGAAAAAATCATATGTCATAACCATGCTTTGTGAAATGATGCCGAAACTCTGTGAGAGATTCCTTGATGATGAGATAAAGGCGCCCGAGATACATAATAAGGTAGAGGCGATGGAGCATATCCTTGCAGACGGAAAAAAAGCACCGGATTATCTTGTGGATATACTTTGCGGAAATGATGAAAAGGAATTTGCACAGATGGTGAGAAGATTATTCGGTGCCGACAAGAAAAAGTATAAGCTTGCAAATGCGAAAGACATTGAAAGTCTTTACCGTAGCAGCAGATTTTCAGCAACGAAATTTGAAACCTATGCAAATTGTCCTTTTATGTATTTCTGTAAATACGGACTTAAACTTGATTCACGTAAACAGTACAGTATCAGCAACATTGAAATAGGCAACTTTATGCACTCGGTAATTGAAAATTTTGTTCGTGATACAAAAGATTTTTCAAAGGTAAATGTGGAGGAAAAAGTAAAAAGTCTGGTTAAAGAATACCTTGATGAAATCATACCGGATTTTGAGGATTATCCGGTGCGTACAAAAGCAGTATTTGCAAGGATGACAGATGAACTGTGCGGTTTTATGAATAGACTCAAGGCAGAGTTTGAAAACAGCAGTTTTGTACCCGTTGCGTTTGAACTTGCTATCGGTGATAATGGTGTGAAACCGATAAAACTTTCCGACGGATCTGTTATCGAAGGTAAAATCGACCGTGTGGATATGTACGATGCAGGGGACAAGCTGTATATTCGTATAGTTGATTATAAGACGGGGACGAAAAATCTCAAATTCGGTGAACTTATAAACGGTATGAGCATGCAGATGTTCATATATCTGTTTGCCATAAAACAAAACGGTAAAGAGTATTTTGGCAAGGATATAAAACTGGCAGGGGTGCTTTATACGCCGGTGAAATACGGATTTTTGAATCTGTCAAGAAATCTTGATGCACAGGGTGCGCTCAAAGAGCATCTGAAGAAGTATAAATCCGACGGACTGCTTATTAATGATACTGAAATCTTAAATGCCATGGATGCCAGCGGCGAGTTTGCAATGCTGCCGATTTCTGTAAATAAAAACGGTACTCTTTCAAAAGTCTCAGAGGAAAGAGTGGCTACGGAAGCACAGTTTGATGAACTTGAAAAGTTTATTATAGGCAAGACTGAAGGAATAATAAAAGCTATTCACGACGGTGAAATCGGCGTTATGCCGTATTATGACGAGTCCGATGAATACAAATATACCAGCTGCAGATATTGTGAGATGCAGAATGTATGCAGATATGAGAGAAACGGCTCTTGCGACAGAGATGCCAAGCATATGAAATCGGAAGAATTCTGGGCAGAAATTTCTGATAAGGAGGATTAGTAATGTCGGTCAAATGGACAGACAGTCAGCTTACGGCGATTGAAAGCGGCGGCAATATTGTTGTGTCTGCAGGTGCGGGCAGCGGTAAGACGGCTGTACTGGTTGAAAAAATAATCCGCCTTGTGACTGAAAAAGAAGTTGATCTTGACAACATACTTGTTGTAACCTTTACAAAGGCGGCGACGGCAGATGTAAAAGAAAAAATAACAGAAGCGCTGTATAAAAAAATAGCAGTATCTCCCGATGACAGACATCTGCAGAGGCAGGCGGCAAAGATAGAAAATGCGGCAATAGATACCATTGATGCGTTCTGCGTTAAGGCAGTGCGCAGATATTTTGAAAAACTTGATATATCCTGTAATTTTAGGGTGCTTGATGAAAATGAGAGCATTCTTACGGCGGAAGAAGTGCTTGAAGAGTGTATTGAGCGGGAATACGAAAAGTATAATGACAGCATTTTTGAAGAACTTGTTTCACAGATGTCCGAGCGCAGAGGAGACGAAGGTCTTAAAACGGCAGTATGGGAAATTCATAAAGCACTTGAAACAACTGCCGATGAAGAAGAATTTAAAAATATGTGTCTCTCCCGCTTTGAAGATACATATTTTGTTGATAGTATTTCAGAAATAGTAAATGGGTTATTCAGTCAGGTGATCTTACTCTACAAAGACTGCAGGGTGCTTTGCCAAAATGAAGATGAAAATGAGAGTATCCAGAAAGTAATAGATGTAAATATATTGCAAATCGAACATCTTTTAAAGTTGCTTGAGCAGGATTATTTTCAGTTTGTTGAAAAATATAAACTGTTCAAGGCAGAGACATTGCGCGTAAATACAAAGTGGGATGATGAACTTAAAAATCAAATCGCCGAACTGCGCGAAGAGATAAATAACATATATAAAAAAGTGAAGGAATATACCGACTGTTCAAAACAAGAGTATGAAGCTGACTGCGAACAACAAAAGCGGCTTATTGTACGCCTTTTTGAAATCAATGACAGATATGAACAGATGCTCTGGGTGAGAAAAACGGATATGGGCGCGGTAAGTTTTGCGGATATTGAAAAACTTGCACTCAGCCTTTTTACCGAAAAAACGAAAAACGGTCTTGAGCCGAGTGATACCGCAAAGGAGTATTCGGGTATCTACAAATATATGTTTATCGATGAGTATCAGGACACAAATCAGCTTCAGGATACGCTGTTTTCTGTTATGTCATCGGATGAAAACAATCTCTTTCTCGTTGGTGATGTAAAGCAGAGTATATATGCTTTTCGCAGTGCCCGTCCTGAACTTTTTGCTAAAAAAATATCGGGCGATACCATGAAAGCCTTGATGCTCAATTCTAATTTCAGAAGCAGAAATAAGGTCGTGGACGGCATAAACTATGTTTTTGAAAAGGCGATGAGTGTTAAAACGGGAGGAGTTGCCTATGATGACTCTCAAAGCCTTAAATTTGGTGCAGAATACTATGAAAATGATGACTCTGAGTGTGAACTTCATATAGTTCACGGCTCGGAACAGGAAGAATTTGAACATATTGCAGATATAATAAATAAGCTTGTGAGTGAAGAAAATTATGTCTATGACAAAAAATGCGGATTGCGAAGAATGGAACTTCGTGATATTGCGGTTTTACTCCGTTCACCAAAAAAATCTTCATCAAAGCTTGAAAAGGTGCTCGTATCAAAGGGGATACCCGCATATTCGGACACACATCCTGTCTTTTTCGGTAATGAAGAAATTGTGCTTGCAACGTCTATGTTGTCGGTTATAGACAATCCCACTCAGGATATAATGCTTGCATCTGTGCTTTCTTCGGCTATCGGAGGATTTACTCATGATGAACTTGCTAGAATAAGACTGGCAAAGAAAAACTGCAATTTTTATGAGGCGCTGAAAGAGTATGCACAGCAGGATGACAAGGCAGATAAATTTGTCAAAAAGCTTGAAAGACTGCGCCTGCTTTCACTCAACACATCTGTTGCGGGCATACTTACAAGAGTGTATGATGAATTTAATCTCCTTACTGCCTGTGCGGCTATGCATGGCGGCAAGCTCAGAAAAACAAATCTTAGAGTACTTCTGGAATATGCGTCCGACTATGAAAAAACGGGTTTTAAGGGGATATTCAATTTCAATCTGTATTTACAGAAAATCAAAGAAAGAAAAACAGAGATCCCCGGAGCAAAAGCATATTCGGATGACAGTAACGTGGTGCGGATAATGTCCATACATCGCTCAAAGGGGCTTGAATATCCTGTGGTAATAGTTGCTCAGGCAGATAAACAGTACAATACGGTTGACCTTAAACAAGATTTTCTTGTTGACCGAAAATACGGAATTGCAATGAGATTGAGAAATCAAGAAAAGTCTGTAAAGTTTGATACCTTGCCACGACTCTGTGTCAGAGAAGGCAAGCGTTTTGATATGATTTCGGAAGAATTGCGTGTATGGTATGTTGCAATGACAAGAGCACGTGAAAAACTCATTGTGACAGCATCCTGTCCGTTTACTTCAAAGAATGCGATAAAGGGGCTTACAAATATAAGAAATGTTGATAATGCGCTTGATGTATGGGGGATAAGATATTCGCAATCCCCGATAGCATTTATCTATAGTGCCGTGAAGGACGGTGCACACAAGGTTCAGTCTGATACACAGGGCGTTACAAAAATGAAGAGTATGAATGCGCCTTGGGATATCTATTTTGTTGACCCGTCAAACATATTGCATACTCCGTATAATACCGAAGAAGCAGAAAAAAAACTCAAACCTGACAAGAATACCGTAAAAAAGAATCTTGAATTTGTATATCCGTATTCGGTACAAAAAGGATTTCCGTCAAAAACCAGTGTTACGGCAATAAAAAAACTCATCGAAATGAAAAAAGATGAGCCTGTAACAACACAGAATTTGCCGGAATGTAAAATGCAATTTGAGCGTCCTGCATTTATAACGGGAACAAATAAACTGACAGCCACTGAAAAGGGAACGGCACTTCATACATTTTTACAGTATGCCGATCTTTCGAAACTTTCTGATGAAAACGATGTCAGGGGAGAAATAAAACGTCTTGTTGAAAATGAATTTATTATACGTGAGCAGGCTGACAGTCTTGATGTTAAGTCAATTCTTGATTTCGGCAACAGTACCGTACTTAAAAAAGCCTTGTTGTCAGCAAGCATTGAACGTGAAAGACGTTTTAACATAAAAGTTGAACTGGGCTTTTTGGCAAAGCTTACCAACGAACAGCTTAACAGCGATCCGAGCAGTCTTGTGGTGATGCAGGGTGTTATCGACTGTCTCTGTTATGACGGGGATAGCTACACGATAATCGACTATAAAACCGACCGTAATATTACGGAAAATGAACTGCGTGACAGATATTCGTCGCAGATGGAATTATACAAATATGCGGTAAAAGAAATCACGGGATGCGAGCACGTAAATTGCGTAATTTACTCATTTTATTTAAAAAAAGAGATAAATGTCTGAAAAAGCACTTGCATTTTTTGATTTTATGTGATAACATAACCCTTGCTGAAAAATTATCTTTTGAAATGAGGTGAACTGCATGAAGGAAGGAATTCATCCCGATTATCAGCCCACAACAGTTACATGTGCGTGCGGCGCTGTAATTGAAACTGCATCTACAAAGCAGAATATCAAAGTCGAGGTATGTTCAAAGTGTCACCCCTTCTATACCGGCAAGCAGAAGCTGGTTGATTCTGGCGGTAGGGTTGATAGATTCAACAAGAAATACGGCCTCAAATAAAAAGCGTATATGTAAGGCATCGGTTTTGTCCGATGCCTTATTTTTTATATTTACTTTTATATTACATAGTGATAATATAAATATATATACTTAAAAAAGGGGTAGCACGATGAAAATATCCTGCGGACAATATGAAACGCCGGTAGGAAAACTTAATATATATGCAGATGAAAATGTTTTGTATGCTATTTCTTTTGAGGGTGACGATGACAGTAAAAGAAAGTATCTTTCAAAGTATATTGCAGATATAGAATTCTGCGGTCCGAATCGTATAACCGAGAGGGTGTTTGCACAGATTGCGGAATTTCTTTCGGGTAACCGACGGACTTTTGATGTTCAATATAAACTTTTTCTTTCGGATTTTGCTGCAAAGGTTACGGACTGTGTGCTCAAAATCCCTTACGGGGAGACTGTGACATATACCGATATTGTCGATTCTATGAAAGCAACAAATGCTTTCAGGGCGGTGGGAAATGCGCTTAATCACAATCCGCTGCCGATAATCATTCCGTGCCACAGGGTTAATGCAAGGGGCGGTATGCTGTCGGGATATGCAGGCGGAACCAAGGCAAAGCGCACCATACTTGAAATTGAAAACAGGGTTAAACTGATATCGCAGAGTGAGATAGTAAGTGTCGATGAGATAATAAACCCCGGGCTTACTGCCTATGTGCGCAGTCTGCAGGGTGAAACTTTCAGACAAGATATACTTGAATATGCAAATGAAAATAATGTTCCTGTGAGTAAACCTGAAACACTTGCTTTTATTGGTTCGTTGCTTTCGGTAAAGAAACCGCAAACTATTCTTGAGATAGGCACGGCAGTCGGCTACGGAACGCTTTATATGAGAAGTGTGTGTGATGCAAAAATAACAACAGTTGAAAAAGATGCGGACATGTACAAAACGGCTGTCGGCTTTACCGAGGGCAGCGGGATAGAACATATTCTTGCCGACGGTGTGGAATTTGCGAGAGAATGCACACAAAAGTATGACTTCATATACATTGACTGTGCAAAAGGTCAGTATATAAACTTGTATGACAGTGTAAAAAAACTGCTTACAGACGGCGGTGTTGCACTGTACGACAATGTTTTGTACAAAGGCATTTCGGCAGGACTTGGCGTAGTGAAGCATAAGAACAGAACGATAGCAAACAATCTGATAGCTTTTAATGAAATGGCGATGAACGATGATGAAATGCAGGCATCGCTAATAACAATAGGCGACGGATTACTGATGACAGTGAAAAGGAGCAAGGTAAATGGATAAAAAGTATATACTTGCACTTGATGAAGGAACGACAAGT
>JAZSCG010000013.1:0-1787 GCA_045602805.1 Feifaniaceae bacterium | reverse complement strand
TTTTCGCCTTCACGAAGCATATTAAAACCACAGCTTTTTGCAAACGGCATCGAAACTACGATAAATCTGCTCACGCCCACAAAAAAACGCTGTCCCCATCTCGGCTGTGCTTTAAAGTGCAATAAGGCGGAGCACACGTGGGACTGTCCGTGTCACGGCTCACGCTTTGAGAAAAACGGAAAGCTCATCGACAATCCCGCCACGGGCGATATGAAACGGGAATAATTATCCTAATCAACGGGAGAAATTGTAGGGGAGGGTCTCTGTGCCCTCCCGTTATTGATGAAAAATGTATTCCTGAATGAACACGTCCTTTGGTCTCTTTTTTATTTGTCCTGCATATAGATTAGTGAGCAGTTTTCGGGAGGCGGTAATAAAGTGAACGACTACATTGCCCAGCGGGCAATTACTCTTGCAGAATATATAATAGAAAGCGGTTGCACCGTCCGTGAGTGTGCAAAAATTTTTAAGGTCTCAAAATCAACCGTACATAAGGACGTCACCGACAGACTGCAGGAGATAAGTCCCTCTCTTTTTGAGCAGGTTGCACCGATTCTCCGGAAAAACAAGGACGAACGCCACATCAGAGGCGGTGAAGCAACGAAGAAGAAATACAGTAAATCAATTCGGAATTTGTAATGCGTAATTCGGAATTAATGTATGGGACGGTGTCCCCGACGTCCCGTTAATATCTTGCAAGAAGGCATTTGACAGAAGGTAAGTTTTATATTAAGATTAAGATATAAAACTTAACGGAGGATATACCTCTTTGCTTGGTAAAATTTTAATGACACTTGCGGTATCCATGATACCCGTTATAGAACTTCGCGGTGCAATACCAATCGGCGTTGCCGCCGGTCTTTCACCGTGGCTTGCAATACCCGTTTCCATAATCGGCAACTTAATTCCCGTTCCCTTTATAATTTTGTTCATCCGCAAGGTTTTTGCGTGGATGAGGAAAAAACTGCCCCGTCTTGACGGTGTGGTTACCCGTCTTGAACAAAGGGCGGAAAATAAAAAGGAAACGGTACTGCGGTACGAATTCTGGGGGCTTTTTGTATTCGTTGCCGTCCCCCTGCCCGGTACTGGTGCATGGACGGGTGCCCTCATTGCCGCCATGCTCGATATGCGTCTTAAAAAAGCACTTCCGTCGATTGCACTCGGTGTGCTGACGGCAGGTATCATCGTTGCATTCGTCACCTACGGTGCAGGCACACTTTTATTTTAAGGTTTGGTATAATACCAAACCTTTTTATATTGCAAAAAATGCATGTATTAGTTATAATATATTAGATATATGATATTTAGACATATAATATAGGAGAAGTGCCAATGAAAGTTGCAATGATTTCTCTGGGTTGCAGTAAAAATCAGGTTGATGCCGAGATTATGCTTGCAAGCCTTAAATCTGCGGGGTATGAGCTTGTGGGCGACCCTGCAAAAGCAGAGATTGTTATTATAAATACCTGCGGTTTCATCGAATCCGCAAAGGCGGAAGCGATAGAAAATATTCTTGAAGTTGCCGCCCTCAAGGCTGATGATACCACACCCGTGTCACACATAATCGTGTCGGGCTGTCTTGCTCAAAGATACCGGGATGAAATTGCGTCCGAACTTCCCGAGGTTGATGCGTTTTTGGGCATCGCCTCAAGGGATAAGATAGTTGATGCGGTGGGGGCGGTTTCACAGCACAAGAAATACTGTGATTTTGCACCTTTGTGCGAATATACCCCCGGCGGTGACAGGCTTCTGTCAACACCCTTCTACACGGCGTATCTCAAGATTGC
>JAZSCG010000012.1:0-2200 GCA_045602805.1 Feifaniaceae bacterium | reverse complement strand
TATCAGTGGGTTTCAAGAGGCTGGCATAATCAGACAACAGCAATAAACGAGAATGAGTATGCAAAGGGTACGAAAACAAATACTCTTACAATGATTTTCGATATTGATAACCCGTTTTCAAGTCAGTTTTGCTGTAAGGTTACAGATGCTCTTGGTCAGGAAGTAACTTCGGATTACGTGACGTTGCCTGAGCAAGCATTCGTTTTCATACCGGAGGATGTCGTTAAATATAATTCCGGTTACATTTTCACAGGAAGAGTTAATAAAGGTGTTTTAAGAGTCGGCGAAACAGTTTCAATGCATATGCCATCACACGGCATTGAGGTTTTCGGCGCTGCAACAAAGATTGAAATGTTCAAAAAATCCATTGATGAGGTAAAGGAAAACGATTATTGCGGAATCCTGATAGAAAATCCTGAGCCAATACCATATGATTCATGGGTAGTTGAAAATCTTGGAGAAACACTGGCAGAAAGACTTGTAAATATGGGCGATTATGGCTTTAAGGCATGGATGCATATTACACCTTGCATATACAGTGCAGATGTCGGAGAAAAAACATACGTGTATGTCAACGTTTTCGGTGGTAAAGCTCCATACACATATAAATGGTATAAGAGCGAAAACTATGGCGCCTATACAGAACTTAAGAGCGATAACAATCATAAAGTAAATGAAGGCAAGGTAGAAATCCTTGCCGATGAAGCTGAGTTCATAAAATGTGTGACATATAAGTGTATAGTAACCGATGCTACAGGCTTTACCAAAACTGCAAGTAATATGTACGTTGCTCCCAAAACAACACCGTATCTCGCATATCAGCCAAATACTGTCCGTGCAAACGTTGGTGAAGAAGTTTCATTCTATGCTCGTACGAGAAACAGCGATGCAACCTATCAGTGGTACATAAAAAATGACAACACAAACGGTTGGAAAAAAATCGAGCCGACCGACACATGGGCAAAGGGTGCTACAACATCAATACTGAAAATACAGGTTGAGAAGGCTGATTTCATAAGCCACTGTGAATACAAGTGCGAAGTAACAAACGGCAGTTACAGCATAAGTTCAAACGTGGCGAAGTTACTCCCCAGAGATATTGTTATAACTCAGCAACCAAAGAATACGACTGCAAAGCACGCAGAAAAAGCAAAGTTTACGGTAAAGGCAGAGGGTGCAAACGGACCGTTTACGTATCAGTGGCTCATACAGACTCCCGATAACGAAATACCGCTGAAAATTACAGAAGCATTCCCCTGGGCAGAGGGTTATTATACAGATACACTTTCGGTGGCTGTTGATGAAAATAAGCTTACGTCCGATTACAAGTTCAGTTGCATTGTAACTGACTCAAACGGAGTAAGAAGAGTATCAAATGAGGCTTATGTCATTGTTACTTCCGATGCAAGCGTTGATCTGGAGGAAGACTATTCTTCGACGCCGGATATGATAGTAATAATGGATTAAATTTCAAAATAAAGAAAAGAGGTAAACGAATATGAAAAAAGTATTATCAGTAATTCTTGCAATTATGTTGAGTGCGTCCACCTTGACAGCGGTATATGCTGCCGAAGGTGACGGAAAGAAAGATGTTGGTCCTCACGAGCACCAGCTCATGAAAATGGCAAATGACGCTTGCCATTACGAAGAATGCACAATTTGCTTTGAACTTTTTAATGTAGGTGATCATACTTTTGTTGACGGTAAATGTTCGGTTTGCGGAAATTCTCAGTACGATAATTCTGTAAATGAAGAAATACAAGGCGAGGGCGAGCATGAGCATATTATCATCAAAACAGCCGATGAGAATAGTCATTTTGATGAATGTACCGTCTGCTTCGAGCGTTTCGGTGTCAGTGCACACACAATGGAAAACGGAGTATGTACAGTTTGCAGATACCCCAACATGGAGCCGGATGTCGGCGAGCACGAGCATCAGCTTATGGATATGGCAAATATGGAGTGCCACTATTCCGAATGTACCATCTGCTTTGAACTTTTCAATGTAGGAGTACACACCTTTAAAGATGGAAAATGTACAGTTTGCGGTCATGATGAACTTATAAATCCCTTTGTGGACGTGCCTGAAAATGCATGGTATCACGATGAGGTTATGAAAGCCGTTGACACAGGCATTATAAACGGTAAAACCACAACGGAATTCAAGCCCGATGATTTTCTTACGTATGCCGAGGCTGTA
>JAZSCG010000011.1:0-2107 GCA_045602805.1 Feifaniaceae bacterium | reverse complement strand
GAGCTTATCGAAAGAATAAAGAACAACGGTCCTTTCCCGCTTATCACGTCATGTTCACCCGGCTGGGTAAAATTTGCTGAATATTACTATCCTGAATTTATTCCCAATATATCATCCTGCAAGTCACCTCAGGGTATGTACGGCAGTATGATGAAAACATACTATGCTGAAAAGATGGGTATAGATCCCAAGAAACTCGTCGTTGTATCGGTTATGCCTTGCACAGCAAAGAAATTTGAGGCAAAGAGGGAAGATCTCAGAGTAAACGGTCTCGATCCTATTGATATAGCAATCACTTCACGTGAATTTGCTGAACTCGTGGATATTTACGGTCTTGATTTTGCAAATCTTGAGGACAGTGAATTTGATCCTATGTTCGGTATCGCATCAGGTGCAGGTCATATCTTCGGTGTAACCGGTGGTGTTACGGAAGCAGCGCTTCGTACAGTTGCTGAAATTCTTGAAGGTAAGACGCTTGAACATCTCGAATTTGAACAGGTTCGTGGCTTTGAAGGTATAAAGGAAGCGACCTTCAATATTGCAGGTATGGACGTAAATATTGCCGTTACGTCAGGTCTTGCAAATGCAAGAAAGCTTCTTGACCTCATTAAGAGCGGCGAAAAGCAGTATCACTTCGTTGAAGTTATGGCATGTCCCGGCGGTTGTGTAAACGGCGGCGGTCAGCCCATACGTTCATCAGGTATAACGAACTTCGTTGACGTTACTGCACTTCGTGCAAAGGGTCTTTATTCTGCTGATAAGGCTATGGCACTCAGAAAGAGTCATGAAAATCCCGTTATCAAAGAGATATATGATACATATCTCGGAAAACCGGGCAGCCATAAGGCACATGAAATTCTTCATACAACATACCAGAAGAGAGAAAAATATTAAAATAGTATTCTTTAAAAGGAGTGTGCGACGGCACACTCCTTTATTTATTAATAATAAAAAACGTTTAATCAGAGCAAAACAGGGTAAGAATTAAGAACGAAAATGTTTGTATATTTTCGTTCTTTTTTTGTTAAAAAGCATAAGGGGAATAAAAGTATTTTTGAAAAAAATTCAATATTTTCAGTAAAATATCTTGGTTAAATTTAATAATAAGATAAAGTCAATACTAAAAAAATTGTGTGAAAAACTAAAATTTTCGCTAATTTTTTTTAAAAATCAACAAATTTTGCAAAAAAAAGGTTGCAATTAAGGAAAAAGTATGCTATTATAGCAAGGCTTTTTGCAAAAACTAAAAGAAAGGCAGAAAAATGAAAAAAAGAATTTTGAGTATGTTTATCATACTTGCTCTTATGGGTTCACTGACCGTAACATCTTTTGCAGAAACGCAAATTGAAGCCGAGCCGATAGTCGAGGAAGTGATTTCTCAGACAGAGACGGTAGAGGAAGATAAGATAAAGGTCAGCATCTACGCAGAGATTAAAGATTTTAATAACGAGGCATTGCTTGAAAAAGAAGTGTATTATGTTCCGCTTCGTGAAATGTGCGATTATCTCGGTATAACTTGTACATGGGACAAGGCTACGGGAAATACGGTGGTTACATCCGTTGACGGAAGCTATACCGTTAACTTTGCACTTGATTCATCTATTGCAGAAGCGAGAGACCGTTTTGTTCCTATGGACGGTTATACCAAAAAGATTGGTAATTCAATGTATGTCCCTGCAAGGGGCTTTGCAAAGCTTGTCGGTCTTTCGTACTGGATAGACGATACTTACAGCAAGATACTCTTCAGTCACGGCCAACCTCTGAAAAGTGCTGATGAATTTTATAACGCAGATGACTTGAAATGGCTTTCACGTATAATTCATGCCGAAGCAAGGGGAGAGAGCTTTTCGGGTAAACTTGCAGTAGGTAATGTTGTATTAAACAGGGTGGCAAGTCCTAAATTCCCAAATTCTGTATATAAAGTTGTATTTGCTCCTGGTCAGTTTACACCAGCACGAACAGGTGCTATCTATAATACACCGGGTAAGGATAGCGTTAAAGCGGCCAAACTTGCCCTTGAAGGCTACAATATCGTTCCGGGTAGTGTTTACTTTGTAAATGAGAGAAAGTCTACGTCAACCTGGTTCAGACGCTCCTGCGTGCTTGT
>JAZSCG010000010.1:0-1568 GCA_045602805.1 Feifaniaceae bacterium | reverse complement strand
AGGTCGATTATAAGGTCAGAAACGCCCATTTCAACTGCGTTTTCGAGGAAGTTTACGAATTGGAAGTATACGAGATAACTTTTGAAATTTCTAATCTCTGCAATGCCGATTGTCTTTCCGTTTTCGTCCGTCGTAAAGTAGCAGGAAAGGGAATCGCTCGTAATTTTTGCACGGGTTATATCAACCTCGTATACGTAGCCGCCGTCACCGTCGTTGCGGTAGAAGCCCATTCTTACGGTGGTACCCTCGTCACCCCTTATCATAGCGGTAACGTCTTCGTATTTCATACCGGCAACCTTTTTTCCGTCGACTGAGTAAATGTAGTCGCCCACTTTTACACCTGCCTGAGCCGCAGGACTCGATGAATCAAGTTCATCCACCCATATGTATCCGTCGGCGTATTCAACCGTTATACCGATGCCGTAATAAGTGGTGGGGGACATATATTCCTGATATTGCTCTGCCGAAAAATACTGGCTGTACGGGTCTGCACTTTTCATAAGATAATAAATTATCTCTTCAAGCACCTCGGGGTGATTGTTAATGAGATTTATTATAATCGTCCTCAAAACGTCTGCTTCACCAGGCTGAAAAACGTGGTGTTCAAGATAGAAATCAAGCAGATATTCAAACAGTTCGTAGCCTTCGTATGAGGATGCATCGGGAGTTTCCGAAGTATCCTGTGCAAAAGCCGTACATGTGAAAGATAAAAGCATAATTACTGCAAGCAGTACTGAAATAAGTTTTTTCATCATATTCTCCTACATCTTTTCGGGTGCATCAATATTTATGATGTCAAGTGAGTTTTTGATAACCTGTTTTGCGGCAAGGCAAAGAGCAAGTCGTGCCTGCATAAGCGCCTCGTTTTCGTTTCTTACGTAGCAGGCACCGTAGAATTTGTGGAATGCAGCACCCACAGCTGTGCAGTAACGTGAAATGCGTGTGGGTTCAAGCATTTCTGCCGCAGTAAGAATTTCATCGGGGAAGGAGGCGATAAGTTTGATAAGCTCTCTCTCCTCGTTTGCACTTAAAAGAGACAAGTCAACATCGGCAATATCCTTTGCCACGACACCCTCAGCCTCAAGATTTTTGATTATGCTGCAAATTCTTGCATGTGCATACTGAACGTAGTAAACGGGGTTTTCGCTGTTCTGCTTGACTGCAAGGTCAAGGTCAAAATCCATTGCGCTGTCGGCAACCTTGTAATCGAAGAAGAAGCGTGCCGCATCAACGGGAATTTCGTCAAGAAGGTCGGCAAGAGATATGACTTTACCCGTTCTTTTGGACATCCTCACAACCTCACCGCCCTGCATAAGACGGACAAGCTGAATGAGAACGAAGCGAAGCTTGCTCTTGTCAATACCGAGTGCATCAAGCACGGCAGGGAAACGGAGCGTATGACCGTGATGGTCTGCACCAAGCACGTCGATTACCATATCAAAGCCTCTCGTTTCAAACTTGTTGCGGTGATATGCAATGTCAACGGCGTAGTAGGTGTAAAAACCGTTTGCCTTGACTAAAACCTCGTCCTTATCACAGCCGAAATCGGTTGCCTTAAACCAGAGTGC
>JAZSCG010000009.1:0-1921 GCA_045602805.1 Feifaniaceae bacterium | reverse complement strand
CAATAATGCGGATTATAAAAGCAAGCTGCATATTCCACGATAAGAGCATCGTCCCTTCAGCAAGCTGAGTGTAATTTCGTGCCATTTCTTTGCCGACTGTAGCAAAATCCATCAACATCTCTCCTTAGTCTTTTTATCATAATATGTTATATTATAGTATAATATTTTCAAAAGTCAAATAAAATGTTTGTTAATTTTATACAATTTGACCTCCGTTGACCGAAAGCACTTCTCCGGTGATAAAAGAACTCTGTGACAAAAAATACACGGCATCGGCTATTTCAGACGGACTTGCCATTCTTCCAAGCGGTATCTCCGAGACAATATCTTTCATTTCGTCCTCAGTATAGTGCTTCATCATATCCGTATCAACACAACCCGGTGCTACGGCATTTACGGTTATTTTGCTTGGTGCAAGTTCTTTTGCCAGCGCCTTGGTAAATCCGATAAGCGCAGCCTTTGAAGCAGAATAAGCCACCTCACAGGAGGCACCTGCAATTCCCCACATTGAAGAAACGTTTATTATTCTTCCGCACTTTTTTGAAACCATATCCTCTGTTGCCGCCTTCGAGCAGAGAAATACACCCTTTACATTGACGTCAAAAAGCCTGTCCCACTCGTTTTCGGACATATCTGTGAGAAGACCTTCCCATTCTATCCCTGCATTGTTGACAAGTATATCCACTTTACCCACTTTTTCATGTATCTCGTCAAACATTGCCGTAACGTCGGAAGAGTTTGATACATCTGCCCTTATCGCAAGAGCACCTGTTTTTTGTGCAACGGCATTCGCCGTAGCGCCATTCTTATGATAATTTATGACTACTTTGTCCCCTGCATCTGCAAATTTTTCTGCAATAGCGGCCCCTATTCCTCTGGACCCGCCCGTAACAAGTACAACCACGATTTTTTCTCCTTTGACCTTTATACAAATATAATAACATAAAAGGGCGGCTTTCACCACCCTTTTAATTATTTACTCATAAGTTCACATACGAGTGACGTAAATTCCACAGGATCGTCAATCGGAAGTCCCTCGATAAGTCTGCCCTGGTCAAGAAGCACCCTTGCATATTTTCCGAGTGTTTCTTTATCACCCTGAACGGCTTTAAGTTTTTCAAAGAGAGTATGCTCCGTATTTATCTCAAGAATTACAGATGCCTGTACCTTACTTCCGTCAGGTGATGATACACTCCACATCCTCTCCATTTCAAAGGTTATCTCACCCTCTGTTCTCAGACAAACGGGATGCTCTGCCCCCATCACGCAGGGTTTTACTGCAACCACTTTATCGCCAAGCACGTCTTTTACAGCATCAAAAAGGTCTTTATTGTCCTGCGCCTTCTCTTCCGCCTGCTTTTTCTCTTCTTCGGTTGCAACGTCGCTGTCGGCAACGTTTTTGAACTTCTTGCCGCCAAACTCAGCCATCATGCTGATTGCAAATTCATCGACCTCATCCGTAAAGTAAAGCACTTCAAAGCCCTTTGCCTTTACAGACTGGCACTGCGGAAGCTTTGTAAGGCGGTCTTCACTCTGCCCCGAAGCGTAGTATATAAATTCCTGTGACTCCTTCATCCTGTCGGCATATTCGGCAAGCGTAGCCGTACCGCCGTTTGACGACGGGAATACCAGAAGTCCTTGCAGAAGGTCGTTCTTCGTTCCGTAAGTGGTATATATTCCGTATTTCAGCGTTCTGCCAAAGTTTTTGAAGAACTTTTCATACTTCTCTCTGTCGTTTTTAAGAAGAAGTTCAAGTTCACTCTTTATCTTCTTTTCAAGATGATTTGCTATCGTCTTAAGCTGTCTGTCATGCTGAAGCATTTCCCTGCTTATGTTAAGAGAAAGGTTCTGCGAATCAACGATACCCTTTACAAAACCGAAAAAGTCGGGCAAAAGTTCGGAACAGTTATCATCAATAAGC
>JAZSCG010000008.1:0-8314 GCA_045602805.1 Feifaniaceae bacterium | reverse complement strand
TGTTTTCGAAAGTTTCCTTAAATGCTTTCTGTGTTGATACCGAAGACCTTACTTTAGTATTCGGTTTCTGGTTTTTTGTGTTAGACATAATTGAAATTACCTACCATTTTAGTTTGTTACGCACTATAATACTATATTTTTATAATTAAATCAAGCTATTGTACATATTAAGATAGTCCGTACCTGATTTAGACCAACTGAAATCTATATTCATAATATGTTTTTTGAGTTTTTCAAAGTTGTCTTTATCGTGGAAAAGAGTGATTGCACGGTAGATGGTATGCAACATCTCCTGCGCATTGTAATTGTCAAACACAAAGCCGTTTCCTTCACCGTAACCGCAGTCCTGTATAGAGTCGCCCAGGCCGCCCGTTTTACGTACTATCGGAACAGTTCCGTAACGTGAGGATATCATCTGTGCCAGACCGCAAGGCTCGCTCTTTGAAGGCATCAGGAATATATCGGCACCGCTGTAAATCCTTCTGGCAAGTGCCTTATCAAATGCAAGAAACAGTTTCATTTTATCGGGATGTCTCTGCTCAAGTCCTTTAAAGAAATCTTCATACTGCTTGTCGCCCGTACCGAGAATGATTAACTGACAGTTGCAGTTTGTAAGCAGTTCATCGGCTATATGCACAACAAGATCGAGCCCCTTGTGGGCTACAAGTCGTGTTATCATTGCGACAACCGGTATATTTGCATCTTCAGGCAGACCCGCTTCTTTCTGGAGGGCGGCCTTGCACTCTGCTTTGCCCGAAAGGTCATCTGAACTGAATTTTTTAACCATGAGTTCACCGTTTCTGGGGTCGTAGCCTTTTTCGTCAATGCCGTTTAATATACCTGCAAGCTTATAGTTGTGTTCGCAGAGTATTTTGTCCAGACCGTGTGCGAAATATGCAGTCTGTATTTCTCCTGCGTATGAGGGGCTTACTGTTGTAACCTTGTTTGAACAAGCAATAGCACCCTTCATAAGATTGATACAACCCTCATATTCAACAAAATGCAGTGCCTCGGTGCCGAGACCGAATACGTCGCCGAGAATGAACGGGTCATATTTGCCCTGATATTCAATATTGTGTATGGTAAACACGGTTTTTACATCGGGATAGTAGTACTTCGCATTGAGATAGATGGGAATAAGTGCAGTCTGCCAGTCGTGTGTATGAACAATGTCGGGAACATAAGAAAGCTCATTCCAGCATTCAAGAACTGCCGTGCAGAAGAAAGCATAACGCTCAGCATCGTCAAAATGACCGTAGAGACCGTCACGACCAAAATAATATTCGTTATCTATAAAGTAGTAAGACACGCCGTCTTTTACAAGTCTGAACACACCGCAATAGAGTGTACGCCATGCAACATGAATGTCAAAGCACTTTAAAAATTCCATCTTTTCACGGTATTCATTTCCGATTGACTTATAAAGAGGTACAAAAACAGACACTTCACATCCGAGTGATGCAAGAGCAGGGGGGAGTGAACCGATAACTTCGCCCAGACCGCCCGTTGCGCAGAAGGGGAGACACTCAGAGGCAACGAACATAATTTTCTTTGCCGGTACTGAAGTCTTTTTCTGCGTAGTTTTGAATGTCGTGCTCTTTTTTGTTGTGGAAGTTTTTTTCGTTGTTGTGGTTTTTTTAGAAGTTGTAGTCTTTTTTACTGTTTTTTTTGCTGAAGCAGCTGGTTTGGCTGCTTCAGTTTTTGTTTTCTTTGTCTGTGCCATTATATCATCTTACCTTTCGCAATATAAAATGGTAGGTCCTCACAACCCGATAGGTTGCGGCCGTCCTTAACAACTACGTTTCTGTCGGAAACAACGCAGTTTAAGGTTGCATTGTCGGAAATAACGGTATCTCTCATAATGATACTGTTTTTCACGACTGCACCTTTACCTATTTTTACGCATCTGTGGAGAATGCAGTTTTCAACGGTTCCTTCAATGATACAGCCGTCTGCTATCATTGAATTTACAACTTCTGCATCGTCACCGTATTTTGTTGAGAACGAGTCTTTGATTCTGGTATATACCGGTCTTTCCGGGTCACAGAAAAGACTGTCACGTACATCCTTGTCGAGAAGACGCATATCTTCGCGGTAGTATGCCTCAAGGCTGTTTATCTGTGCGTAGTATCCGTCAAATTTGTAAGCTATTATTTTGTAAGAGTCGAGATTCGGAGCAAGTATATCACGGGACAGACTTGAATATCCGTGTGCAATTGCATCCGAAATAAATGTAAGAAGAAGGTTGCGCTTCATGATGGTAATGTTGATTGAAACATTTCTCTGACCGGGCATATTTGTGTAGACACCGATGTCTGTTATTTTACCCTTATTGTTTAAGGTAAATACCGTTTCGGGTGCATCACCTACAGACTGACGTCTGTATACACATGTTATATCTGCATTTTCTTCAATGTGCTTTGCGAGAACATCGGCAAGAGGAATGTTTGAGGCTGCATCGCAGTCAGAAAGTATAACATATTCCTCAGTAGCATCGGAAATATATACCTGCGCACTCTTGAGTGCTTCAAGACGGTTGTGATACAGACTGTCGTATGAACGATCACTAAACGGAGGAATTATGACAAGGCCGCCGTTTTTTCTTGCGAGATCCCAGTCTTTTCCGCTTCCAACGTGATTTATAAGTGATTGGTAATGTTTGTTTGCAATGATTCCCACGTTAACGATGCCGGCATTTACCATATTTGAAAGAGCAAAGTCTATCAAACGGTATCTGCAGGCAAAGGGGATAGAAGCCACGGTTCTTTCCTTCGTGAGCTCCGGGTTGTACTTATCGTGTATATTTGAAAAGATTATTCCGAGTGCATTACTCATTTTAGTATTCTCCTTACTGCAGATTTTTGTCTATCATTTCGCCGCCGGCGACAGTCTGATTTTCGCCTACAGTGATATCGTTTGCAACGACGGTAATACCGCCCTTGCCGTTCTCATCGCCGATTTTTGCACCCGATTTAACGTCGGCATTCTCGGCTATTATTGAATAGTTGATATTTGCATCCGAACGGACCGTAGCACCGCTCATTATAACGCTGTTGCGGATAACCGCACCCTTTTCAACGGTGATACTGTCAAAAAGAACGGAGTTTTCAACCGTGCCGTTGATTTCACAGCCCTCGGCAATAAGTGAGTTTTTAATTTTGGCATCATTTCCTATGTAATGGGGATTCTTGGGGAAGTGACGGTAATATACCCTGTTGTCGGGCGAGTTGAGGTCGAGGGAAGGATTATCACCTAAAAGATCCATATTTGCTTCCCAGAGCGAACTGATAGTTCCAACGTCTTTCCAATAGCCCGAGAATTCATAGGCGTACATAACACAGTTGTCGTTTAACATATTCGGTATGATGTTTTTACCGAAGTCGTTGGAAGAATTACTGTCAGCCTCATCTGCCTCAAGGTATGAGAAGAGTTTATCTGCACTGAATACGTAAACACCCATTGAAGCCTTTGTGCTCTTGGGTTTGGCAGGCTTTTCTTCAAACTCGACGATGCGGTTGTTCTTGTCGGTGTTCATAATACCGAAACGGCTTGCCTCTTCTATCGGCACGTTTAAAACGGCAATAGTGCAGTCAGCACCGTTTTTGATATGAGCATCGAGCATTTTACTGTAATCCATCTTATAAATGTGGTCGCCCGACAGAACGAGGACATATTCGGGATTGTACCTCTTCATAAACGCTATATTCTGATATATGGCATTTGCGGTACCCTTGTACCAGGCAGCACCTTTCGTGTCCTGATACGGAGGAAGAATGTGAACACCGCCGTTAGTTCTGTCAAGATCCCAGGGTTCGCCGTTTCCGATATAATCGTTAAGTTCAAGGGGTTGATACTGGGTGAGAACGCCGACGGTATCTATGCCTGAATTTATACAGTTGGAAAGGGTGAAATCAATGATTCGGTATTTACTGCCGAAACGTACCGCTGGTTTGGCAACTGAAGTTGTCAGGGAGTATAACCTGCTTCCCTGACCGCCCGCAAGGAGCATTGCAACGCACTTTTTTTTCTTAATCATAATGATTTTCCACCTTCTGTTGAATTTAAATTTTTTCTTATGGGTTTTAATACGACTGCACCAAGCGGTGGCAGCGTAAATGAAATGTGTTTTGAATACCCGTGACTTTCACCTTTTTTCATACGAAGTGCACGGGGATTGGTATATCCTTTGCCGCCGTATTTAACATTATCGCTGTTAAATACCTCTTTGTAGCTTACGGCATCGGGAAGTCCTAAAATGAACTGTTCTCTGAGAACAGGAGCAAAATTGATGACAAATACAAGTTCATCACCTTTATTATCTATTCTGCGGTATGCAAGTATATTTCTGTCTGAATCCGCCGCATCTATCCACCTGAAACCATTCCAACTGTCGTCGGCCTGCCACATGGGAGGAGATTCAAGGTAAAACTTATTTGCATCCCTGAAATAATTTTTGAGTTTTCTGTGACTTTCAAAGTCGAGAAGCGACCAGTCAAGTTCTTTTGTGCAGTTCCATTCGTTAAACTGACCGAATTCGGCACCCATAAACATAAGCTTTTTGCCCGGATGAGAAAGCATATACATCAGAAATCCGCGAAGACCGGCAAATTTGTCTTCGTACGAACCCGGCATTTTATTCAGAACCGAGCCTTTGCCGTGTACCACTTCATCGTGTGATATCGGAAGAATAAAATTCTCCGAAAAAGCGTACATAAGAGGAAATGTCAGTTTTCCGTGAATATATTTTCTGCCTATGGGGTCAGTTTTTATATACTGTAATATGTCGTTCATCCAGCCCATATTCCATTTAAAGTTAAAACCGAGACCGCCGTCATACGGGGGACGTGTGACCATTGGCCATGCCGTCGATTCCTCTGCAATCATCAGAACCGAAGGGTTGGCACTGAGTATGGCGGAATTGAGCTTTTTCAAAAAGGAGACGGCTTCAAGATTTTCTTTTCCGCCGTATACATTCGGTTGCCACCTTTCTCTGTCGTAGTCGAGATAGAGCATTGAGGCAACTGCATCTACACGCAGGGCATCTATATGATATTCCTTTATCCAGAACATAGCGCTTGATATAAGAAATGACTGCACTTCGTTTCTGCCGAAATCGAAAACCCTCGTACCCCACCTTTCGTGCTCACGCCTTAAGGGATTGGGGTCTTCGTAAAGACAACCTCCGTCAAATTCATACAGACCGTGTTCGTCTTTCGGAAAATGTGCGGGCACCCAGTCCATAATCACGCCGATACCGTTTTTGTGCGCCTTGTTTACAAAATATTTAAAGTCTTCCGGCTTGCCAAAGCGTGAAGTGGGGGCAAAATAGCCTGTTACCTGATAACCCCACGAACCGTCATACGGGTATTCCGTTATCGGAAGCAGTTCTATATGTGTATAGCCCATATCTTTTACATACGGTATCAACTCGTCTGCAAGTTTACGGTAATCATAAGGAGAACCGTCATCGTAGGTCTTCCATGAAGCCGGTTGTGATTCATATATATTCATCGGCGAGTGATATATGTCGGTCTGCGCTCTGTTTTTGAGCCAGGCATCGTCACTCCATTTGAATTTGCCCTTTAAAGAATATAGTTTTGATGCGGTTCCCGGCCGTGTTTCACAGTGGAAAGCAAAAGGGTCAGCCTTGAGCACTGACTTACCGTCGGGTGAAATAATGCAGTATTTATAGTTTGAATATTCGGGGAGATCGGCGATAAATGTTTCCCATATTTCACCACCGTCTATCCTCTCCATCGGATGAACAAAAGGGTCCCAACCGTTAAAATCGCCGACAACCGAAACATGTGTGGCTGACGGTGCCCAGACCCTGAAGGAGAAACCGACTGTCCTGCCGGATAAAACCCTGTGAGAACCCAAAAATGAGTAAAGCTCAAAATTGTTTCCTTCGTGAAAAAGAAACTTTGCAAAACTGTTATCTTTGCCGTACTGTTCCATTTAGGACTCCTTACATTAGTTTAAATAAATTATACAACTTCAGATAAAATCTTTCAAGTCAAATTGTTAAAAATATCCAATAAAAATGCGAATTTAGACACTTTTTTTCGAAAATTAACGAAAATTGGAATAAAAAGACATGAAAAAGAAGAAATTATGGTGATATTTTACCCATAATCTCTTCTTTAAGTCAGGTGAAATTTAAGTTTAACAGTTGTGAAGTGGAACCACTTTACAGAAAAATATCAGGCTGCACGATCGTTTCTTCGGTTTGCCATTGTGCGTGCAATTTCTTTTCGTTCCTTCTCTTCAATATGACATTGATCTGCCCAACACCAGAGAATGAGTATAATGATAAGCATACAAAGCATGGAAAATACCCCCGTTTTCTTTTGTAGCTTAAGCATAACGAAAAAGGTGTCCTATAATTCGGACACCTAATATGATTTTAAAATGTTTTTCAAATGGTCTGAATAAAGCTTTTTTGCACTGTCGGGAGAGAGAATTTTTGCCTTATCACCAAGTCCTGCAAGCCAGCCGTAAAACTGGGGACTCATATTGATTCCGACACGGACCGAAAAGGTGCTTTCATCAATGGATGTGACGGTTACGTCTGTGCCGAAGCGGTCAAAAACGACATCGCTCAGGGAGTTGTCAAAAGCAAGCGTGACAAACTGCGGCTCGCCGCCAAACATCGAAAAATTTTCACGGCAGAATTTAGCCATATCGAAGGAGTTGCAGGACTCGTCTTCATGACGGCTTGTGTCACATATTTCTATGCGTTCCATTCTGTCTACCCTGAATGAAACTATCTTACTGTATTTCTGGTAGTATCCGATAAGATAGTAGTTGCCGTCATTGTACGTGAGACCGTAGGGGGAACAAACATAACGCTCCTTGCAATTGCGGTAATGTTTGGTTTTGTCAGGTGCTATTTTGAAGTAAAGGAAAGATATTTCTTTATTTTCTGCGATGGCACGGTGGATAGAGTCAATATTGTAAAAAATGCTTTCATTTTGTGATTTTATTCTGTTTTCGACAAAGACCTGTCTTCTTATCTGATGTGCATCGTGATTACTTGCCAGTTTTTCTATATTCTTTATAAGCTGTTTTGACTTATTTGCGGAAATGAATTTGGAAGCTGCAACTGTGTCTGCAAGCAATTTAAGCTCTGCAAGCTCGAAATCTCTGCTTGCTACGTAATAATTGTTGGATTTGACTTTATCGCATATTATATCAATACCGTAATCTTCAAGTAAAGCAAGATCGCTGTAAATTGACTTTCTTTCGGCGTGTATGCCTTTTTTTTCGAGCTTTGAAATAATATCCGCAACCGTGAGCGGGTGTTCCTCATCTGTTTCGGACAGGAGCATATCACGGATGTATAAAAGCTTAAGTTTTTGATTTTCGGAACGTGCCATAAAATAATCGTCCTCTCTGGATACTACAACCAATGTAACACATAGCATCGTTTTTTTCAACAGTTGCGGACAGTGATTGAGATAAAAATGAAACGAATAAGGCTGTTTTGTACAGAATGATGAAAAATGGGTAGATTACGTATACGTTGGCGGAATGAGAAGAACAGTAAATGCTTCTGCAACAGTTTTGCAATCTGATAAACATGTAAAAGTATGCCCAACACCATGCCGTTTTTTGTAAAACAGTAAAACGGTACAAAAAAGTAAAAATGCTTAAAATTTTGTTGACTGGGGCTGCTTTATTGAGTTATAATGTACAGGGAAAAATATTAGTGACATGCGCGTCACTTAGAAAAAATCAACACTTTTGTAACTGTGCTTACGCAGAAAAAGGAGGACAATTATGCGCAAATCAAACAGGCTTCTGGCGATACTTCTTGCGGTTTTAATGGCCGTATCTGTATTTCCGGTAAGCGTATTCGCTGCTGACTATGTGGTGGTCGATGCAGTGGACACATCAGGGCTCGTTATGGAAACAAAGTTTCTCTATCCGGGCACAGAAAAAGCATGGGGTACGAAGTCAAGAGCGACTTACGTGGAAAACCCGGTATTCTACACCGAACTTCCGGCGACGATAAATGGTGCCCCCGGCAAGCTTACTGTCGATGAAGTATGGAAATGCGTGGATGCAGAAGGTGCTGAAACAACGTATGACCCTACGGCAGTAGGCACAACCTATTATTTCGTACCTGAGTTACCTGCGGGTTACGAGTGGGCAGAAGATGCTGACGTGCCCAGAATCACGGTTGAAATTATAGACGGTGCGGTAATTTACGACGTATACGGGGCAGCCGGTATCTCAACGGCGCATCCAGAGGCTATTCCCGTTGTATTTAAGGGTGCAGGTCTTATCTATGATGCTACGGGCCGCAACC
>JAZSCG010000007.1:0-6563 GCA_045602805.1 Feifaniaceae bacterium | reverse complement strand
GGGTGATTCCCTATTTTGTCATAATCAAGATAAAAGCCCGTTTTTGCATAGGGTATCTGTTCTGATGAAAACGGATTAATATTCTCAAACTCGTCCAAGGATATTTTTTCGGTGTTTACTCGAAAAGCACGGACTGCGTTTTGATTGAAAGAATCCTCATAAAGAGCAAATTCTTCCTCACCGAGCAGTTTTTTCATCCTAGTCACAAATTCTAAAGGCAACTGTTTCACTGCTTGTCACCCTCCATATTCATTTCTACGTGCAACATACCCATTGCAACTGCAGTTATTGCGGCTGTTTCCGCACGCAGAATACGGTTTCCGAGTGAAATCACGAAAGCCCCGATTTCACGGGCAAGTTCCACTTCTTTTTTATCAAAACCGCCTTCGGGACCCACAAGTATTCCGACAGACATACCCTCTTTAATATGAGACAGTGCCTTCCCCGTTTCTGCCATACCAAGCTCATTCTCATAGGGAACGAGGAAAACATCCATTTCCGATGCTTTTTCCATAGCCTGCTTGTATGTAAGCACATCGCAGACTTCGGGAACAACATTCCTCTTGCTCTGCTTTGCGGCACTTTCCGCAATGGACTGCCACCGTTCTTTGCGTGTCTTTTTCTTTTTTTCATCAAGTTTCATTATACAGTGACTCATCTCAACAGGAATTATGCCTGCTACACCGAGCTCGACGGTTTTCTGTATAATCAGTTCCATTTTATCCCCTTTGGGCAGTCCCTGAAAAAGATAGAAACGGACAGGAAGTTCAGTATTCCTGTAATTCTCCTCAACAATTTCCGCCACAACCGAGTCTTTATGTACTTGCGCCAAACGGCACAGACTGCTCATCCCTTCACTGCTTACGAGAAAGGTATCCCCAACCTGCATACGCAGAACATTACAAATGTGGTTGTAATCCTTACCGTCAATTATAAAACTGTTATCTGTACGGGCAGACCCGTCAACAAAAAAATTATACATACCACACTACCTGCCGTTTGCAAAATTATATAAGCATAATGTACCATACATCATCATATTTTTCAAGCAAGCGCTGATAGCATAAAACATCTTTTTCTTAAATAAAATGTACAGATATTTAGACGAAGGGACTGTATATTACGGTGTATCTGTTGCTTGCGGGTATTTTTATGGGTTGGGCTTTGGGTACTAATGATGCCGCTAATGCCTTCGGCACCGCAGTTGCCACAGGTATTGTAAAATACCGTACCGCCATTACAGTAATATCAGTAATGGTCGTTATCGGGGCGCTGCTTCAGGGAGAGAATAATATAGATAAGCTTTCCATTCTTGCACAAAGAAATGAGGTAATTGCCACAACAAACGATATTTCAAATGCTATAAGAAACGGGGCTGCAGATTTACTTAAATATAAATCCGCTGTAAAAGCCTCTGTAATCTGCTCCTGTGCAGGACTGAGTGTATTTTTAATGAGTTTTTTTAAACTTCCCATATCAGCCAATCAATCTGTCATCGGTGCAATAATCGGTTGGGGACTCTTTCATACCGACAACTTTTCCTCCAACCTTCCCTATATTGCTGATTTTTTTATCACTTGGCTTATAAATCCTCTGTGCGCAGGAATTATATCCTATATCCTTGTTATTATCATCAGGAAGCTTAATATAACATCAAAAAAACTAATAAAGACCGGATATCTGTTGGCGGGGACACTTGCCTCTTACAGTATAGGAGTAAACAGTTCTGCAAGTGTAACAGCACTTTATTTTGACCCCTTTTTTAAGCAAACAGGCATTGCAACCAACATTCTGACAGACCCAAGGCTTACCGCAATTATAGGCGGTATTTCTATTGCACTCGGAGTCCTCACTTTTTCAAAGCGTGTTATGGCAACTGTGGGCAGCAACATCGCCCACCTGACACAGATTGACGGTTTTGTTGTCATCATTGCTATGGCTGTTACGGTACTTATAATGGAAAATGTTATGGGTATTCCCGTTTCGACATCGCAGACAATTGTCGGCGCCGTTATCGGCGCAGGGCTTGTTTACGGCGTTAAAAATGTAAACTTTAATGTTATAAAAAGCATCGCTTTCGCATGGATACTCTCTCCTACCCTTGCAGGTGTGCTTTCATATTTCCTTGCTGTGGCAACACAAAAATATTTTTAAATTATCCGAACACACCGCTGATATACTCAGCGGTTCTTTTATCTGACGGATATTCAAACAATTTTTGTGTATCCTCATATTCTATCACCTGTCCGCTCAGAAAAAATGCCGTTTTATCAGAAATACGGCGTGCCTGCTGCATATTGTGGGTTACGGTTATTATGGTATAGTCTTTTTTGAGTTTTATCATAAGTTCTTCTATTTTTGCCGTAGATATAGGGTCAAGCGCTGACGTGGGTTCGTCCATCAGTATTACATCGGGATTAACTGCAAGTGCGCGTGCTATACAAAGTCTCTGTTGTTGCCCGCCCGAAAGTCCCGTTGCCCGATTTGTGAGTCGATCTTTAAGTTCATCCCATATGGCCGCATCACGCAGGGCTTTTTCCACTATGTCATTAAGTTTCTCTTTCTTTCGGATGCCGTGAGTACGGGGTCCGTATGCAACATTGTCGTACACACTCATCGGAAAAGGACTTGGCTTTTGAAAAACCATACCCACTTTACGACGAAGAAAATCCACATCTGTTTTTCTGCTGTAAATATCCTCACCGTCAAGAAGCACTTGCCCGTCTATACGGCAATCTTCATTCAAATCATTCATACGGTCGAGTGTGCGAAGAAGGGTTGACTTTCCGCACCCTGAAGGCCCTATAAATGCTGTTATACGGTGTTCTCCGATATCCAGTTTTATATTTTTCAGGGCGTGAAAATCACCGTAATGTAAATTGAGGTTTCTTATTTCAAACTTATTCACAGTCTATCTCCTTTTGAAGAATGACGATAAAATATTTATCACTACCGTTAGTATCAGCAGTACAGTAGCAGAAGCGAAAGCCTTTTGTGTATATATCCCCTCACGCCAGAGGGTATACATCTGCACAGAGAGGGTTCTTCCACTGCTTGTCAGACTTGTTGCAAGACCTGCTACCGTACCTGCCGTGTAAATAAGTGCAGCCGTCTCCCCAAGAATTCTGCCGACAGATAATACGGCACCGGACACTATTCCCGGCAGTGCAGAGGGTATGACAACTCTTGCAATGGTTCTCAGTCTGCCTGCACCAAGCGCATAACTGCTCTCCCGAAAAGAGTCGGGTACCGAATTTATTGCTTCCTCTGCCGTTCGCATTATCACAGGCAGAATCATCAGTGACAACGTAAGTGCACCTGCAATAATACTGTAGCCCCAACCTGCCGAAAGCACAAACGCAAGATATCCAAAAAGGCCGTACACGATAGACGGTATACCTGCGAGTGTTTCGGTCATTGTCCTTATAACAGAAACAAACTTATTTTTTCTGCCTGCATATTCACACATATATATAGCAGAAAAAATCCCCGGCAAAAGTGCAAGAGAAAGTGCACATACCGATATTACCACCGTATTGATTGCCGCAGGAACTACCGATGCATTTTGACTTGTATATTTAAGAGAAAAGAGGTCTGCCGTTATGTGAGGAAGGCCTTTTGCAAGTACAAAAACACATAAAAAAACCAGAGAAGTGACTGTAAAGGTTGTTGCCATTACACTTAATATATGCAGTATTTTAGCCTCTGTTTTGCGGTTTTTCATCGTTCATGTCTCCTTGTAAGTGCTGAAAACAGCAAATTAAGAAGTAATATAAAAACGAATAACACCGCACCTGTTGCGACAAGTGCATCTCTGTGCAAACCTGCGGCATATCCCATTTCAATCGCTATATTGGCAGTAAGTGTCCTGACCCCTTTTATTATCGAGGAGGGCATAACACTCTGGTTGCCTGCAACCATAATAACCGCCATTGTTTCACCGATTGCTCTTCCCGTACCCAGTACCACTGCCGCTGCAACACCCGAAGATGCCGCAGGAAGCATTACCGAAAATGCACCTCTCTCCCGTGTTGCCCCCAGCGCAAGTGCACCTTCAAAATAACTTGTCGGGAGTGCACGAAGCGAGCTCTCAGAGACACTTATCACAGTAGGTAATATCATTATTGACAGCACTATGGAAGCAGCAAGAATACTGCTCCCCCAGCCACCGAAAATACTGCGTACTGCAGGAACTATTACTGTTATTCCAAAAAGCCCCAGAATGACGGAAGGCACACCTGCAAGTATGTCAATAAGAGGTCTTATAATTCTATACAGTTTCACGGGACAAAGCATAGCAAGATATACGGAAGTAAGAATACCCATAGGTACACCAAGAACAAGTGCACCTGCAGTCACGTATATACTGCCGAGTATCATCGGCAGTACGCCGTACTCATCCGCGGACGGATTCCATACCCTGCCGAATACAAACTTGAAAACACCTATTTCACGAAGTGCAGGTATGCCTTCGGCAAAAAGAAATATACATATCATAAGTACACCGAATATGGCTACACATGCTGAAAACAAAAAGACCGCATGCATTGCTTTTTCACGAATTTTTGTCATTTATGACCTCATACCAATATTTTATATCACCTTTATATATTGCGCTGACCTGTTCTGAAGACAAATCTGTCAATGGATTTTTTGAATTCACAATAACAGCAAGTGCATCGTATGCTATCTCATACGGCACAAGACCTCGTAAGAATTCATCCTCCTTTAAGTTTCGTGAAGAAAGACCTATATCACAAATGCCTTCGCTGAGACTTCTTATTCCGGAAGATGAATCGCTTTGTTGAAGTTCAATTTCAATACCACTTATAGCTTCATATTCTTCTGCAAGACGTTCAATAACGGGTGCTACCGACGAGGAGCCTGCTACCGTCACCTTCCCACGCATATCGCTTTTTTTGTACTCTTCGTCGTATGGTACGGAAACATAACCCATATCGCTTATAATACTCTGGCCCTGTGCCGACAAAATGAAACTGATAAAATCATTTGCCTCTTTCGAAATATCGTGCCTTACCACAACAAAAAGTGCACGACTCGCCTTGTATCTTTGGCTTGTCACGTTTTCTGCAGTGGGACTTATTCCATCTATAGAAACTGCTTTTACCCTGTCAGACAGTGCCGCTATAGACGTGTATCCGACGGCAGACTCATCAGACGAAACATTTGCAAGCATAACACCCGTCGAGTCATTTATATCCGCATCTGCTCTTGTCAAATCATAACCGTTTTCATCAACAAGAGAGAAGTTTTCTGTAAAAGTGCTTCGTGTGCCTGAGCCTGCTTCCCTTGAAATGACATGTATACTGCTTCTGTCGCCGCAAGAAGACAAAATGCATAGTGTGCAAAATATCAAAATAGTAATCCGTTTTATAATTCTCACCCGTTAGTATTATTGACAATAAGTGTTAAGTTAATCAGCATTGCAAGAATTGTTCAAGTATGTTATACTGAATAAAACAGTTGTTTTTGAGGTGATTTTATGAAAATTCAGGAATCTGCGGAAAACTATCTTGAAACGATATTTATTCTGTCACAAAGAAAAGAATTTGTACGTTCGATAGACATTGCAAATGAACTTTCTTTTTCAAAGCCAAGTATCAGTGTTTTCATGAAAAATCTCAAAACAAACGGCTATATAGAAATGGACGGTCGTGGGCATATCACCCTGACGGAATCCGGGCTTACTATCGCAAAAAAAGTGTATGAAAAACATATGTTTATTAAAGAGGTGCTACTTTCACTTGGTGTTGATGAGAAAATCGCATCAGAAGATGCCTGTAGAATTGAACATGTTATAAGTGATGATACATTTAATGCATTAAAAATGCATTTCTGTAAATAGAAAGTGTTGAGGAAAATTTGCCTCAACACTTTTTGTATATTTTTTTAGTTTACTCATAATATAAATCCATGAGAAACTTTATTAAACAGTTGTATATTTTTCTAATTGGCGGTGGCATCTATTTTATCATAGAGCTGATATATCGAGGACATTCACACCCAACTATGTTTTTAGTAGGAGGTCTGTGTGTTCTTTTTCTCTACAAAATAACCGGTTGGCTATACGAAACGCCACTACTTTTCAGGGCATTACTGGGTAGTATTGCGATATCTATGACCGAATTTATATCGGGTTGTATTCTCAATGTATGGTTTGATATGAATATATGGAATTATTCAAATCTACCGTTAAATATTTTCGGTCAAATCTCGCTTCTTTTTTCATTTTACTGGTTTTTGCTTTGTATTCCCGCTATACTCTTGCTCAACAAAATAAAAACGGTATGGTAAAAACCATACCGTTTTTTTGTTTTAGATAGAGAACTTGTTGCAGAAATTCATTATCATCTGTGCCACTTCTGCTCTCGTAGCATTTCCTTTCGGATTGATGTTGCCTTCTGCACCGTTTATGATTCCATTCGCAGTTGCCCACTTAAGTGCATCTACCGCATATCCGGATACATTTTCCGTATCCTTCATTGAATCATACTTTTCTGTGCTGTCAACACTTACATCTATAAGTCGGATCGTAGCCATGT
>JAZSCG010000006.1:0-3562 GCA_045602805.1 Feifaniaceae bacterium | reverse complement strand
TAAATTCAGATTGCCTTTTTCATCCCCCTGCATAATTCCCGCACCTGCAAGAATGTCTGTAACAATGGAAGAGGATGCGTATGCGGGCAGAACAGATAAAAGCATAATTGCTGCCGTCAGCAGACAAATAATTCTTTTTTTCATAAAAACCTCCTGTTTTTTAATCGTGGCGGAGAGCATCTATCGGATTGAGCCTTGACGCCCTGCTTGCAGGCAGATATCCGAACAATACGCCGATTGCAACCGAAATTGAAAATGCAAGTGCGATAGTTGACGATTTCGGTACTGCGGTAATGTCAAATAGGTTTCCTACAGGGTAGGATATCATAACGCCGGTTATCATACCGAGTATACCGCCCAGCGCACTTATTGTCATTGCTTCAATGACAAACTGAGCCAGAATATTTCTTCTTTTTGCACCGAGAGATTTTCTTATACCTATCTCTCTTGTACGCTCCGTAACCGAAACGAGCATAATATTCATAATACCGACACCGCCTACGGCAAGTGAAATTGCCGCAATGGCAGAAAGTATGGTTATTACCATATCCATCATTGTGTTTATGATGTCAAGCATTTCGGAAAGGCTGATTACAGAGTAATAATCATCACTGTTAAATATATCATACAATGCATTTTCGATAACTGTTTTTGCCTCATCTGCCTTATCCTGTGCCGTAACCGAGAAGGTGTAAGAGGTTATTCTGCCGCTTCTTGAAAGCTTCTGCGCCGTAGAATACGGTATGTAAATACAGTCGTCGCTGGATGACTCGGAAGAATCGCTTATTTCGGCAAGTGTGCCTATTACCGTAAAGGTGTTACCGCCGATTTTAAGTGTCTGTCCGACGGCAGACTTGTTTCCGAAAAGTGTATTTGAAACATACGTGCCGATGACACAGACCTTATGTCTGCCTTCTATGTCCATATAACTTAAAAAGCGACCGTCAGTTAAGTCATAGCCTTTCATTACGTTGTAATATTCGCTGACGCCCGTAATTGAAGTTGTGTTGTCGGTGGTCGTGCCACCGCACGTAACCTCACCTGTATGTGTGACGGAGGGGCTTACCGCTTCAAGAGTATCGGGATTGGCATAAACAAGTTCAAACATATTATCAGCATCAACACTTCGTGTTCCTCTGCTTGAAACGTTAACGGTTATAAGGTTTGTGCCCATTGAATCAAAGGCATCACTCATATACGTCTGCAGGCCGTTACCTAAGCTTGTAATGACTATTACCGCAGATATTCCGATGATAATACCGAGCATTGTGAGAAACGCTCTCATTTTACTTCGTTTTATACTCTTTAAAGCTAAAATGAAGGACTGTCCAAACTGTTGCATCAGCCATTCACCCCGCTTTCATCGGCAGAAACTACTGCATTCGGGTCGTCCGACGGGCCGTCATAAATGATTTTACCGTCGGAAAGACGGACAATTCGTTTTGCCTTTCGTGCTATAGAATTGTCGTGAGTTATAAGAACTATGGTATTGCCTTCGCTGTGAAGCTCCTGCAGGAAACGGAGTACCTCTTTTCCTGTTTTGGAGTCGAGTGCACCCGTCGGCTCGTCAGCGAGTATAACACTCGGATTACCTGCAAGCGCCCTTGCAATAGAAACCCTTTGTTGCTGACCGCCCGAGAGCTGTGAAGGGAAATTTTTCGCCTTTGATTCTATACCTACACGGGCAAGCGCCTGCATTGCCCTTTTTCTGCGCTCAGCCTTGCGAAAACCTGCATAGAGAAGCGGAAGTTCAACGTTTTCGAGTATGGATATACCCTGTATAAGATTGTATTGCTGGAATATAAAGCCGAGTTTTTTGTTACGTATTTCGGATAAACGGTCGTCGTGCATGGTCGAAACGTCGATGCCCTCGAGTATGTACTGACCGCTCGTCGGAACGTCGAGACAGCCTATTATGTTCATGCAGGTTGATTTACCCGAGCCCGACTGACCGACTATTGCAACAAATTCGCCCTTGTCTATTGTTAAATTTATGCCGTCAAGAGCACGAACCTCGTTTTCTCCGCTTCCGTATATCTTATAGAGATTGCGAAGTTCTATCATTGCATGCCACCTCTGTTGCCCTGCGGCATACCGCCGCCCATATTGCCTGATGGCGTTCTGTTTCCTGTGTAGCCTGACATACCGTCA
This sequence comes from Feifaniaceae bacterium, assembly GCA_045602805.1. Classification (GTDB taxonomy): domain Bacteria; phylum Bacillota; class Clostridia; order Oscillospirales; family Feifaniaceae; genus RGIG6165. Next base: position 1,411 of record JAZSCG010000006.1, on the reverse strand, counting down.
CCCATATTACCTGAAGGTCTGCCGCCAAACATATTGTCAGTTGTGGTTTGCACTATTGCGGCTTTGTAAATGCCCACGACATCCCCCTCATTGAGACCGCTTAAAATTTCAACGTAATTTGTGTCGGTGTTTCCTGTTTTGACCTTTACATCCTCAAAATCATCTGCTGTAAGATTTTCTTTGTTATCCGATTTGAGAACCTTGACAATATCACCTCGAGTAATGGCATCTGTGGGGACGGCAAGGCAGTTCTCACTCTGAGAAATTATTATGCTTGCTTCGACGTTCATACCGGGGAGAAGGTCACCCGGTTCTTCTATTATTACGGTTACGGGATAGGTGGTAGAGTTTGCCGAAGTGGTACCGACAATGCTTGTCGCACTTACATATCCCGTAAGAGGCATATCAATGGTATCTGCAGTTATTGAGACCTTCTGACCCACTTTTATTTTCTGAATATCAAGTTCGTCGACTGACAGGTCCAATTTGAGATAACTCATATCATATATTATTGCAAGCGTCTGTCCTGCCGTGATGGTTTCGCCTGCCTTATAGTTTTTCTGAACGACCGTGCCCGAAATGGGTGCATTTACCGTGTATTTGTCCTTCTGGTCATTGGCAGTTTCAAGGTCTGAAACTGCATCGTCAAGGGCATCTTCAAGGTCGTCATTTTCCATAGAAACTATTATGCCGTTTGATGCAACGTTTTCGCCCTCGTCCGTGACAATTTTAACAACCTCACCCGATACCTTGGCATTTATCGTCTTGCTCATACCCGAACCGTATTCAAAAATGCCGTTTTCAATGGCAGATATTTCACCGACCTTTGCACTTGCCATACTGCCGGGGGTGACAGAACCTGAATTTGAAACCTTCAAGGTTACGTTCTGTACCTTAATTCCACCCGTTACAGTCATCACGTTTGAGGATATTTTGCTTATTGTCGCAGGGAGAGTTTCAAAGTTTGCTTCGGTTATAACCGAAGCCTGCGTGCCGACCGAGAAATTTTGCACGTCATATATGCTGAAGGGGACTTCAAGGTACATATAACCGTCGTTCACAATATCGGCAACGGGTGAGCCTGCTTTCACCTCGTCACCAATCTCCACGTACAGTTTCGTAACTCTGCCTGAAATCGTACTTTTAACATCAAGATTTTGTAAATTTTCAACGGCTGTATCATAACTCTTCTGCGCACGCTCGACATTTCTTTCTAAAGAAGATGAGGCAGAGGAGTCAAGTTCATACAAAACAGCATCCTTTTCTACTGTGTCATTTTCTTCAAAGAAATCGTAAAGAACGTCGGCATCAACCGATGAATTTATGGTATATGTATCTTTTGGCTGAACGGTTGCCGTGCCTGTAAGAACTGTGCTTATATTGCGCCTGCCAACGGTGTAAAGCGTATATT
>JAZSCG010000005.1:0-4628 GCA_045602805.1 Feifaniaceae bacterium | reverse complement strand
CCACGCATCCTGTCCGACGTCGTCGAATACAACCTCGCTCTGAGGGCTTATTACAGCGGGGTCATTTTTATATAAGTTGTATATCATCTGGCAGAATTCTGCACGTGAAATATCGTTTTCGGGTGCAAATCTGCTTTCGGACACACCGCCCATAATACCTGCCATAACACATCTGCGGACAGCCTTGTAGCCCCAATGAATTTTGGTAATATCACGGTATACCGACATATCGGCATCCTCGTTCATCACCGTGACGTATACGGGCACTTCGACACCGTATGCCGACAGCATTACACGTTGTCTGCCCACCGTATTGGTGTCGATTTCGGGGATGACGACGGCCTCTTCAATTACACTACCGTCACTTTGCGGTATGCTTGCCGTTGCCGAGATATCAGGCGTTTCGCCCAACTTGACAAACACCGAGTCTGCACTCGGTGTAATCGTAACGTTTGTATCGTCCGTTGCAAACGCCGTCAATGACAACGTTGCAACGAGCAGAATTAATAAAAATTTTCTCATTTGTATTCCTTTGCAAGTGCTTCAAAAGCTTTGATGGAGCGTATCAGTTTTTCTGTAGGTACGCAGTATGAAATTCTCACATATGACGGACAGCCAAAACCGTCACCGGGGACGAGCAGAAGCTCGTATTTTTTTGCCCTTTCGCAGAAAGAAACTGCATCACCGTCGGGGCATTTCATAAAGAGGTAGAACGCACCGTCAGGCTTTGCACAGACAAACCCCATTTCCGTGAGTGAAGAGTAGAGAATATCTCTGTTACGGCGATAAACCGAAATATCGGCGGTTTTACCTGCCACTTTAGATATAACATGCTGGAAAAGCGACGGAGCACACACGTATCCGAGTGATCTGCCTGCACCTGCAACTGATAACAGAAGCTCCTTTGAATCGGCGCACTCATCAGGCACAAGAATATAACCTATTCGCTCACCCGGCAGGGAGAGCGATTTTGAAAATGAGTAGCAAATCACCGTGTTTTTATATAAATGGGGGATAAAGGGTACAGAAATATCGTAAGAAAGTTCTCTGTACGGCTCATCCGAAATGATGTATATGGGATGAGAATACTCCTCTTGCTTTCTTTCAAGAAGCTCGGCAAGTGCCTTTAAGGCATCTTTACTGTAAACAACGCCCGTCGGGTTGTTGGGGGAGTTTATAATAACCGCTTTTGTATGCTCATTTACCGCTTTTTCAAGCTCGGGCAGATTGAGTGAAAAGGTTTCTGTATCGGGCGGTATGATGACCGCCTTTCCGCCCTGATTTTCAATAAACACCTTGTATTCGGGAAAATAAGGTGCGTTGACTATAAACTCGTCATTTTCACAGCATAAAGCACGAAGTGTTATGCATAGTGAAGCGGCGGCACCGCAGGTGAGGTAAAGATTATCACCTCTGAAAGAAGTGCCGAAACGACCGTTTAAGTTGTCTGCAATCGCATTTCTGCAACCAATGTCACCGGGTGCGCTTGTATACCCGTGAAGTGTCACGGGGTCTGCATTTTTGATAATATCGTTAATTGCATCAGCTACACATTCGGGTGCGGGCACACTTGGGTTGCCGATGCTGAAATCAAACACGTTTTCGGCACCTATCTCTGCCGAGCGTGCCCAGCCGTATTCCGCAATTTCCCTGATGACCGAGCGTTTTGCACCCAGTGCATATGTAGCTCTATTTATCATTTACGAGAATCTCCACAATTTCTCCTGCGTAAACCGTATGATAGTCCTTTAAGGGATACCACTTGTCGTCAAGCGAAGCATCAAGGAACTTGTCGGGCTTGATTTCATCCACATATACCTTTTTGCAGATGATGACCTTTTTAGCCTCTGCAAAATAGGGGGCAGCCTTGTCAAATACGGGTGTTAAATTACACTCCTTGCACTTGTCAACATCCCTGCCCGAATTGACACCGCAGTATGCAACGGCATCCTTCTTGTCTTCACCGAAGAAGCACATTGAAAAATACTCGTTTTCATCAACGAATTTCTTGGTGTATCTTGTGGGACGGATTACCGAAACGGCAATGTTTTTGTACCACATAACACCGTAACCGCCCCAGCCTGCAGTCATGGTGTTAAAACCGTTTTCATCTCCTGCAGTAACTAAAAAATGTGTCTTGCTGATTTCGTTAAAGGGGTTACATTCATATGTACCCACGTCTATGTTTCTAAACATAAAAATTACTCCTATCAATAAGGGGGACGAAAAAGTCCCCCGGAAATTATTTTGCGACGGTATCGTCCTCTTCAATCCACTGTACAGGGTCAACCACCTTGTACTCGGTTTCGGAGACACGGCATACGACCTTTGCGATACCTGCATTTAAAATGGTACGGCGGCACATGGAGCAGGGGTCAGCCTCAATAAGTTCTCCCGTCCTTGCATCACGGCCCGAGAGATAGAGCGTACCGCCTATCATATCGTTTCTTGCAGCGGCGATAATTGCATTTGCTTCGGCGTGAACGCTTCTGCAAAGCTCATACCTCTGTCCCGAGGGGACACCCATAGACTCTCTCAGACAGAAATTAAGGTCGTTACAGTTTTTTCTGCCCCTGGGAGCACCGTTGTAGCCCGTTGATATAATAGAATCGTTTTTCACGATTATAGCACCGTATTTACGGCGAAGACAGGTGCTTCTCTCAAGCACCGTATCCGCTATATCAAGATAGTAATTTACTTTATCTATCCTCTCCATCGTCGCCTCCGTAAAATTAGAATCTTACCTTTTCTGCAAGATAAGCTTTAAGCTCTGCAACGGGTATACGAACCTGCTCCATAGTATCTCTGTCACGAACCGTAACACAACCGTCGGTTTCAGTTTCAAAGTCAACCGTGATACAGTAGGGAGTACCGATTTCGTCTTCTCTTCTGTAACGCTTGCCTATTGAACCTGCATCGTCAAAGTCAACAGAGAAATCTTTTGCAAGGTCAGAATAGATATCCATAGCCTTGTCGGAAAGCTTCTTTGAAAGGGGAAGAATTGCAGCCTTGAAGGGTGCAAGTGCAGGATGCAGACGAAGAACGACACGCGTATCGTTTTCACCAACCGTCTCTTCATCATATGCATCAACGAGGAATGCAAGTGCAACACGGTCAGCACCGAGTGACGGCTCGATAACGTAGGGAATATAGTGCTCGTTTGTAACGGGATCGAAATATTCCATGGATTCGCCGCTTGTATTCTGATGCTGTGTAAGGTCAAAGTCAGTTCTGTCGGCAATACCCCAGAGTTCGCCCCAGCCGAACGGGAAGAGGAACTCGAAGTCTGTCGTAGCATTTGAATAGTGTGAAAGCTCTGCCTGCTCGTGGTCACGAAGACGCAGATTTTCTTCTTTCATACCAAGGTCAAGTAAGAACTGCTTGCAGGCATCCTTCCAGTATGCAAACCACTCAAGGTCTGTACCGGGCTTGCAGAAGAATTCAAGCTCCATCTGCTCAAACTCTCTCGTTCTGAAGGTAAAGTTACCGGGGGTAATCTCATTTCTGAAGGATTTACCTATCTGACCTACGCCGAAAGGAATCTTCTTTCTCGTAGTTCTTGCAATATTCTTAAAGTTTACAAAAATACCCTGTGCAGTTTCAGGACGTAGGAAGAGTTCGTTCTTTGAATCTTCCGTAACACCCTGGAACGTCTTGAACATAAGGTTAAACTTTCTTATATCCGTGAAATTGGTCTTACCGCAGTCGGGACAGGGAATGTTGTGCTCTTTAATATAATCGCTCATCTCCTGATCTGACCAGCCTGCAGTTGAAATACCTGCGAAATCTTCAATAAGATGGTCAGCCCTGTGACGTGTATGACAGTCCTTACAGTCCATAAGAGGGTCTGAGAAGCCGCCAACGTGACCTGAAGCCACCCATACCTGAGGATTCATAAGAATAGCAGCGTCAAGACCTACGTTGTAGGGAGATTCCTGCACGAAACGCTTAAGCCATGCATTCTTTACGTTGTTCTTGAAAAGAACGCCGAGAGGACCGTAGTCCCAAGTATTAGCAAGACCGCCGTATATCTCTGAACCACTGTAAACGAAACCTCTGCCCTTGCAGAGAGTTACGATTTTGTCCATAGTTTTTAAATTGTTATCCAAAACACTCGCCCCTTAAATAATATTTATATAAAAGGTATTTTAATAGAAAACAATTACGATGTCAAGAAAAGAGTTGTTTTATTTTCATATTTCGGTATAATATTGTCTGTGGAGGTGTTATCCTTATGAATAAAAGAGAATTACTTGAAGAATACAACAGACAACGTGCCAAGGTAATAGATAAGCTTCTTGATGAGGGCGTTGAATTTACGGATATAACGGGGGTTACGATTTCACCCGAAGCAAAATTCGGCAAAAATGTAATCATTCACAGGGGCACCATAATAAAAGGTGCAACCGTCGTGGGTGACAACTGTGAAATCGGGCCCGACACCATTCTTGATGAATGTACGGTTTCCGTCAATACGAAAATTCTTATGTGTGTCTGCGAAAAAAGTAACATAGGCAGCGGTGTGACTATATGGGGATCTTTCTGGCGATGGAAAGTTATCGGCTGGAACGTCTCGCGATCTGGAGAAATCCGGAAGCCTACGAAAAGGGGTTCCAGACGATCCAGGG
>JAZSCG010000004.1:0-2851 GCA_045602805.1 Feifaniaceae bacterium | reverse complement strand
CGCTTTGACAGTGAGAGAAACGAACGCTCCATGACGGCACTTCGTGACAGTATGGATAATAAAATAGAGCATCTTCGTGAAACGGTCGATGCGAAACTGACGAATATTCAGCGTTCAAACGAAACCAAACTCACGGAGATGAGGGAAACCGTTGACGAAAAACTTTCAAAAACGCTTGAAACAAGGCTGAACGCCTCGTTTGAGCAGGTCAGCAACCGTCTTGAAGCGGTATATAAAGGCCTTGGCGAAATGCAGTCGCTTGCAAGCGGTGTAGGTGACCTTAAAAAGATACTCACCAACGTGAAAACGAGAGGTACGTGGGGTGAAATTCAGCTCGGCAACCTGCTTGAGCAGATGCTTACCCCCGCACAGTATCAGGAGAATGTGGCGGTAATACCCAATTCGCTTGATCGGGTTGAATACGCCGTCGTGCTGCCCGGCAAGGACGGGGAGAGGCCGGTGTATCTTCCCATTGACAGCAAGTTTCCCGTTGAGGACTATGCAAGGCTTGTTTCAGCGCAGGAGGCAGGCGATGCAGAGGCTGTCGAGCAGGCTCAAAAAGAACTTGTGAGGGCGGTTAAGACGCAGGCAAAGAAGATTGCCGAAAAATACATAATGCCCCCGTACACGACGGATTTTGCGATTATGTTCTTGCCAACCGAGGGGCTTTTTGCAGAGGTGCTTCGTGCAGACGGACTCGTTGAGGAGCTTCAGCGAGTAAGCCGTGTTGCAGTTACGGGACCGACGACGTTATCTTCCGTCCTGACAAGTCTGCAGATGGGCTTTAAGACGCTTGCGATAGAAAAGCGTTCAAGCGAGGTGTGGGAGCTGCTCGGTGCAATCAAAACGGAATTCGGCAAGTTTGCCGACGTGCTTGAAAAGACGCAGAGCAAGCTTGACCTTGCAAACAAGGAGATAGAAAATGCCAAGGTCCGCACCCGTGCTATACAGAGAAAACTGCGTGGTGTTGAAGAGCTTCCCGAAGAGGAAAGCAGGGCAAGACTCGGCAATATTGATTTTGAAGAATATGAATAAGAAAAAGAACCGACACTGTCGGTTCTTTTTATTTATGCCATAATTATCCAGACTTCGTAATAATCTAAATCCACGACGACTGACATAAGTTGATACCCTTTGGCGAAGTAATAAGTATAAACGTTTCCTTCAACTTCGCCGTCATAGTAAGACCAGCCTGAAGCTTCGAGATTGTCCATATACGAAATGGGTTCCCTGGTTGAAGTTAATTCGTAGGCAAACAGATTTGCGTCGTGTGCGTAGTAATAGACCGTTCTATCTGTATCTCCGTAGTAGGAGTAAATACAGGGCATTCCGGTAACGTACTGATAGGTGGGCGCACCGTTTCTGTAATAATTCGTGCTTGACGAACTGCCTGAGGACGAACTGCCCGAAGATGAACTTCCCATTACCGTTACGGGAACGGACACCCTTTTATTTATAGAGGGGTCATCATAGTAAACGTATATTTCTGTCGTACCTGCAGCAACACCGGTTATGATGATTTCACACTTGCCTGTAGCAACATCGTTGCCCCATTCAACGTCAGCGATTGAGGAACTCATTGTACCAACCGTAAGAATTTCATCGGTGCCGGGAGTGTATGTTACTGTTACGGTAGTTGAACTGCCTGCCGAGATGTTGATACTTGTAGCGGAAAGTGACAGTTCATAACTTTCGCCCACAAGACTTGCAAGGCGGGTTAAGGATTTTACCTGTGTTCTCTCAAGATCGTTTATGTAGTGTATCGGGATAGCGAGGTTTAAGTTCTGCACGAGGTCATTTCCGTTAGAGCCGAGGCCTGCACTTGTGATACCTATGACTTTACCGTGTTCGTTAATGAGAGCACCGCCGCTCGAACCTGATGAAATCGGAACGGAAATCTGTATAAAATCGAGACCGTCAATCTCACGGTTTGGGTTTGAAACAAGACCGTCCGAAATAGTGTTGTCAAGACCTTTGGGGCTTCCTATTGCATAAACTCTCTGCCCTGCAACGGGGGTTGATGTGTCGATTTCAAGATACTCAAAATCGTGTCCCGTAACCTTTAAAAGTGCGGTATCACGGCCTACGTCAAAATCGTAAACGCCTTCGACGTTGTATACCTTACCCTCTGTTGTCATAATCTTTGCGGAATATGCACCGTCAATTACGTGATAGTTTGTAACAAAGGTGCCGTCTGCATCTATAAAGAAACCGCTTCCGCTGGCAAAAGGATTGCCGTTTTTATCATAAACTTCCACGTATGCGACGGAGGGTGCACATTTTTCCGATATCTGCTGTGAAGTCAGAACGGTTTCTTCGGGCAAAACGGTTTCTTCAAGCGTAAATGTCTTACGAAGCGTGACGTCTACAACTCGTGAAATGATAGCCGCCGCTTCTGCACGTGTAATGTTGTTGTCGGGATAGAAGGAACCCTTCGAGTCACTGCCCGTAAGAATGCCTGCATTATACAGACCTTTTATTTCGTGAAAATATTTGTTTGAAACACTCACGTCGGGAATTCTGCTTATTGAATTTATTTCGGTAAATTCCCATTCGGGTATTGAATTGAAGAATATGTATGCCATCTGTGCACGTGTGGCTTTTTTCGTTACGTCAGAAAAGTCGGATTCGGCAATGATGCCGTTTGCTTTTGCGTAAGCCTCATACGGTGCATACCACGGAGTGCCTGAAAAGACAGCAGTTTCGCCCGTGTTGTAAATACTGTGCACTCTGTCCGCCATAACAAGCGCTTCCGCTATGGTAAGCTCACCGCTTGGATTGAATTTTGTGTTTGACGTGCCGTACATAAGTGCATATTCGTAGCACGCCTTGATTGACGGCATTGCCCAGT
>JAZSCG010000003.1:0-2854 GCA_045602805.1 Feifaniaceae bacterium | reverse complement strand
TTCTGAATGGCAGGTAACTGTGTGAAGGGAACCTCTACACCAAGGTCGCCCCTCGCCACCATAATTCCTTCACAAGCTTTACAGATGTCATAGATATTGTCCACACCTGCTGCATTTTCGATCTTTGCTATAATATCAATGTTATCTCCACCGTTTTCATGGAGAAAATTCCTTATATCCCGAACGTCCTGTTCTCTCGAAACGAATGATGCCGCAATAAAGTCCACGTCATTCTCAATACCGAAAAGAATATCCTCCTTATCCTGCTGACTGAGGTATTCTTTTCCTAAAACTTTGCCCGGAAAACTCATACTCTTTCTGTCTGATAATTCACCGCCGTTTACCACACGGCATACAACTCTATCTCCCTCAACAGAAGTAACTTCAAACACCAAAAGACCGTTATTTACCGTTATGGTATCACCCACAGTCAGTTCTTCGGTAAGCTTATCGTAATTTACCGAAACTACGGTGTTGTCACCCATAACCTTCTCGGTTGTAAAGGTGAATGTATCCCCCTCTTTTAAGTTGACCTTCTTGTCCCTGAAAGTGCCGATTCTGTATTCGGGACCTTTGGTATCAAGCAGTATTGCCACAGGCAGATTAAGGTCATCTCTGACCTGTTTTAAAAGTTCTATATTCTTTTTATGTTCTTCATACGTCCCGTGTGAAAAATTAAGACGTGCCACGTTCATTCCTGCAAGACACATTTCTTTAAGTGTCTCATAGTTGTTGCTGGCAGGGCCTATAGTACATATTATCTTTGTCTTTCTCATTATATCCTCCATTGGTTGACATCATTTTCAAAACTGTGTATACTGTTTTGGGGTGATTAAATTTATGTCAGAAAAAATAAATGTCAAATTATCTGAAATCACATTGCCGAGATGGGTGGATTTCCCTACACTTGAATTGTATATGGATCAGGTTACTGGCCTGCTTGACAAATACCTTTCTTTTATGAGACACGAATCTGATGAAAAGGAGAAAATCGTAACTCCCTCTATCATAAACAACTATGTAAAGCAAGGTATGATACCGCCGCCCACAAAGAAAAAGTATTCAAAAGAGCATCTGGCAAAGCTCGTTATTTTATGCACTTTAAAGCAGGTAATGCCGTTGTCCAGTCTGAGTATTATTCTTGACACTATGCTCAAAAACGAGAAACTGGAAACCGTCTATAACAACTTCTGTGACGATTTTGAAAAAGCAGTTAAGGAAAATCTCGTCTATGCTTCTGACAAATCCCCGAAATACGACGAAAATATAGAAACCGCACTTAAGCTTTCTATCAAATCAAGTTCAGCAAAACTTGTTGCTGACAGTATTATATTATAGTATACCATTTTATTTTTTTCATTACAATTACTAAATATTAAAACTTTGTAAAAAAAGATTAGTTCTGACGAACTGCTCTTTTTTTACAAATTAACCGTAACGTATCTCGTTGCTTTATCTGCTCCGTCCTTAGTGAATAGCAACCTACCAAAATTGCGTTTTCTAAACTCACTAAAGTTTTCGTAATCCGCAGGTACACTATCATACAGACTGTCAAATCTCATCGGTGTAGTACGTAAATACTCACGGAGTCCCCTGTACTCATTATAGGCACTATCGTCTACCTCAACGGCATTTTGTACTATCTCCTGTGCTATATTGTAAGCTCTGTTATATACATCTGCCCATATAGGTGATTCTCCGTTTTCACCATTTGCCATATAGGTATACAATTCATCAATAGCTTTGAAAACAGTATCATAATCTGCCCTACTGCTGTAATCTTTCAAGATTGCTCTTGGCATTTTAGCAAGTTGTTTTGGGTCTGCCTTTGGAAACTTAGTTACCTCAAACTCACCTTTTAAATGTGCAATTATATCCAACAGTTCCTTTTGGTCTTTGGTGCTTAAATCGTTGATTTCTTTGAGAGAAAAGTTGGTTGTTAATTCTCCCTTAGTTGATAAAGTTTCTCTACCACTTCTTTTTCCGTGTCCGTTGTCGCCACTATCTCTAACGCTTTCAATGCCTTTTCTTTGCTGATTTGGTCGAAGCTCGAAATCAGACGAATAGTATCGTCTGAATAACCCTCCAGACGTCTGCTGAATGCCTCTCCGCTCACTGTCATAAATTCTTCTCCTTATTCTATCAAGACTTGTTTCATCATATTCATATATCTCTATTACGCTTGTAATAACAGGATTTGCTATAGTGCCTTTCGCAAAAACAAGAACGTTATTTATCCCCTCAAACGCCACATCGTATAGGTCGCTAACAGGTATAATGTATTCCCCTGATTTGCTTTTTGCAAACTTCGCTCTGCCTACTTTTGCATCAGCAAACTTTGAACGATAGTCCGCATTTTGCCCTTTGTTCAAAACGTTATTCGCTCTCGCCCAACCAAAATTACGGTATTCCTTTTCGGTATATTGTTCTGTTTCTTTCATAGTGTCGGGGTCGTTATTTTTCAATGCATAGTCTGCATTATCAGTATACCCCTCGTCTACCCTACTTTCAAGTTTTTGGTTAGTGTCAGAGTCTTTAAGGCTGAAATTAATATCAGGATTGTTTGTCGGTTTGGTGTTATCTACGTTCTTAAACTGCTCACTTACAAGCGACACAAATTCGTGTGTTCCGTCAGATGCAGTATAAACAACACCGTCATAGCTGAGAATATCACGAGTCAGTCTTAATACATTCTCTGTCCCTGCACCTGCATTGGTTAATTCTGCAATAATATCGACATCATTATCATTGCCATAAATAATGTCTGCAACTTCTCTGTATGCATCATTCAATGTCGTATTATAAGTATCGACATAATTTGAAATCCAAGTATCAGGCAGAGCTTCGGCAATAC
>JAZSCG010000002.1:0-1742 GCA_045602805.1 Feifaniaceae bacterium | reverse complement strand
AAAGGTACTGGCGGCATTTATTAAAAACAGAATAAGTGAAACACATTTTAATACAACTACCGGTTATGGATATGATGACAAGGGCAGGGATGCAGCAGATGCGCTTTACAGAGATATTTTCGGTGCAGAGGCGGCTATTGTGCGTCACTTTATGCTTTCGGGTACTCATGCGCTGACAGTTATGCTGTTTGGTATTCTCCGACCCGGCGACACAATGCTTTCTGTGGCAGGTAAGCCCTATGATACGCTTGACAGCGTAATTGGTCTCAATAATTCGAAAAACGGCAATTTAAAAGAATTTGGTGTTAAATATGTGCAGGTGAATTTAAAAGAGGGCAGGCTTGATTATGAAGCGATAGAAAATGCTCTTATGAGTAAACCCAAAATGGCATATTTACAGAGGTCACGAGGATATGACACAAGACCTACAATAACGATTGCCGAAATAGAAAAGGTTGCCAGAATAGTCAAACGTGTATCTCCCGATACTGTTTTTGCAATAGATAACTGCTACGGAGAGTTTACCGAAACTAAAGAACCTACAGAAGTAGGTGCTGATATTATTGCAGGCTCGCTTATAAAAAATCCCGGCGGTGCAATGGCACAAAGCGGTGGTTACATAGCGGGAAGGGCTGATCTTGTTGAACTTTGTTCATACAGACTCACATCTCCCGGTCTCGGCGGTGAGATAGGAGCTTCTCTTGGTCAGAATGTCAATATAATTAAGGGTATTTATTTTGCACCTACCATAGTTGAAAATGCTTTGAAAACGGCAATTTTTACAGCTGCTGTGTATCAGCGTCTGGGATTTGAATGTTCACCAGCCGTAAATGAAGAACGGTCTGACATTGTACAGCAGATAAAACTCGGAAGTCCACAGGCCCTTATATCGTTTTGTCGTGGTATTCAGGGGTGTTCACCCATAGACTCCTATGTCGCACCTGAGCCGTGGGATATGCCCGGTTATGATGATGAAGTCATCATGGCGGCAGGCGCATTTGTGGGCGGTTCTTCGATAGAACTTTCTGCAGATGGTCCTCTCAGAGAACCTTATGCTGCGTTTATGCAGGGTGGAATAATATTTGATTCAGCCTGTGTTGCTATTGTGAACACAGTTAAAAAACTTGTAGATGACGGAGTAATTTCTTTATGATAATTATGGGGGTAGATCCCGGCATCGCTTCGGTCGGATACGGCGTTGTTGAATTTAACGGCAATAAGTTTAAAGCGCTGACTTACGGTACGTTTCATACGCCTGCAAAGACTAAACTTGAATCGAGACTCAGACAAATACATGAGTTTATGCTTGAGACTATTGATAAATATAAAGTTGAGGTCTTAAGTGTTGAAGAACTGTTTTTTAATACCAACATTTCAACTGCTATATCAGTAGGACATGGCAGAGGTGTAATTTTACTTGCAGGTGCAATGAAAAATATACCCGTATATGAATTTACTCCGCTTCAGGTAAAACAGTCGGTAGTCGGATACGGAAGGGCAGAGAAAAGACAGGTGCAGGAAATGACAAGAATAATACTTGGTCTGAAAGATATTCCAAGACCTGATGATACTGCCGATGCTTTAGCACTTGCAATATGTTTTGCACATACAAGTCAATCATCATTGTTTATTAAGGGGTGACATATGTTTTCCTATCTAAGAGGTACTCTTGCAGAAAAAGATATTAATTCACTTGTCGTTGATGTCGGCGGTGTTGGATTTTTCTGTACTGCTTCGGCAGT
>JAZSCG010000001.1:0-2556 GCA_045602805.1 Feifaniaceae bacterium | reverse complement strand
GCTTAAGCATGGAGAATGTGTTTTGAACAAGCGTTTTGCCGATGCCGCAAAGTATTCGGCACGCCTTTTTACAATGAGAGAAAAAATCAAAGAATACGGGCTTGTGGCAGATGTGGTGGCATCGCTTGTCAAAAAAGGCGGAAACGTTACCGTATGGACGGCAGGGCTTGCCCTCTCGGCAGGCGTTATGGCGGATGAGGCGACAGAGGCGTTAAAAGCGATAGAGACGGAGTCTGCGTTTTATTCTTCGGCAGCACTTCTTCTTAAAGAATACAAAAAATGACCGATGTCGCACAGTGACGGACAATTGTTATCTAAAGAGGGACATTTTCACTTAACTTTGTTGACTTTTTAATATATGTATGTATAATAATATTAAGCGGAAAAAATCCGCTGGAATTAATTGCCGATATGAAGGGCAATACGGAGGTTACTTATGAAAAGGATAATTGCATTGGCACTTGCGTGCCTCATGGTTCTTGCTTGCTTCGCAGGTTGCGGCAGCAGCAAGGCTGACGATGTTATTTACATCGGTATTTACGAACCCGCTTCAGGCGACAACGGTGCCGGCGGTAAGCAGGAGACTCTTGGTATCCAGTATGCCAACACTCTTGTAAACACAGTTACACTCGGCGGTAAAGAGTACAAGATTGAACTTGTTGAAGTTGACAACCAGTCATCAACAGACAAGGCTATCTCTGCTGCTTCACAGCTCGTTTCAAAGGGATGCTCAGTAGTTCTCGGTTCATACGGTTCAGGCGTATCAATCGCTGCTGCTGACACATTTGCAAACGCAAAGATTCCTGCAATCGGTTGTTCCTGCACAAATCCTGCAGTTACAGACGGTAACGAATATTACTACAGAATCTGCTACCTCGATCCTTTCCAGGGCACAGTTCTTGCTAACTATGCTTTTGAAGAAAAGGGCGAAACGGCATACGTTCTTGCACAGCTTGGTGACGACTATTCAGTAGGTCTTGCAACTTCATTCCAGAGCGCATTTGAAGCACTCGGCGGCAAGGTTGTTTACGAAACATTCCCCGAAGGAACAAGTGACTTTACTGCTTACATCACAAGCGCTAAGAATGCAGGCGCAGACGTTATGTTTGCTCCCACATCAACAACATCAGCTTCACTCATCATCTCACAGGCTGCTTCAAACGGTGCTGAATATGCACTTATGGCAGGCGATACATGGGAAAGCTCAGTAATTCTCGATGCTGCAAAGGGCACAAATCTTGACGTATCAGTTTCAACATTCTTCGATGAAAACGACGATACAGCAGCAGGTAAGGAATTTGTTACAGGCTTCAAGGCATGGCTCAACGCTAATCCCGACAAGCTTACAAACAACGGCGGTAACGATATCGTTGCAGCAGTTTCAGCACTCGGTTTTGACGGTTATATGACAGCTGTTGAAGCTATCAAGGCTGCTGATTCAGCAGACTCACAGGCAGTTGCTGACGCTCTCGGCGGTGTTGTATACACAGGCGTTACAGGCGAAATCAAGTTTGACGAAATCGGCGATGCTGTAAGAAATCTCGCATACATCAAGACTGTTGACACTGTTAACGGTGCATTTGTATTCGGTAAGATTCAGACAATTGCTGAATAATTAACAATCGCTATTCCGCGTGGCGGGTGCATCTTGCCCGCCACGCATCTTGTTTTGTTACGGAGGTTCCTTAAATGGATTTTATTGCTAAGTACCTGCCGTATCTGCTTGCGGGAATTTCGGTTGGCGGCCAGTATGCCCTTATCGCCATAGGCTACACTATGGTTTACGGTATACTCCGTCTTATCAACTTTGCGCATGCGGATATATTTATGGTCGCAGGTTTTATTATGGTGTATGCATCGGCGTCAATGCCCATATACCTCTCTATTCCGCTTGTTATCGTGCTTACGGTGGCACTCGGCTTCGTGGTTGAGCGTGTTGCCTACAAGCCTTTAAGAAGCGCACCGAGAATGTCGGTTATGATATCGGCTATCGGCGTTTCGTATCTTTTGCAGAATACAGCATGGTACGTAACGGGCGGTCTTGCAAAGGTGTACCCCACTATCCCGTGGATAAGTGATACCGTGACGTTTATGGGTTGCACCACTAAGCGTGTTACGTTTATCACACCCGTTCTCACTATTTTACTTGTAATTATCCTTGTTCTTCTCATAAAATATACAAAAATCGGTATCGCAATGCGTGCCGTTTCTAAAGACTTTGAGACGTCGCAGTTAATGGGTATCAAGATAAATACGGTTATCAGTATGACGTTTATTATCGGCTCATTCCTTGCGGCTGTAGGCTCACTTTTGTATTTTTCAAACTATGCAACCGTTACACCCACAATCGGCGCTATGCCCGGTCTTAAGGCATTCGTTGCGGCGGTATTCGGCGGTATCGGCTCGATTCCCGGTGCGGTAATCGGTGCATTTATAATCGGTATATGCGAAAACTTCATCAAGGCGGCAGGTCTTACAACCTTCTCCGATGCGTTTACTTTCGCACTTCTCATAGTTGTCCTCATCGTTAAGCCCAACGGCATCTTCGGTGAATCG